>JAISDJ010000239.1 GCA_031264865.1 Tannerellaceae bacterium
ATTTTTTTGTACCTTTGCGCCCAAGAAATTTTACCTTTATTATTTATTTACAAAGGTTTGGTTTATTTGTATAACGTTATTGAAAAAAGTGCTATATGGCATTGAATATCAAAAAATTATTGGTGTCGCAACCGAAGCCCGCATCTGAAAAATCCCCTTACTTTGATATTGCTGAAAAGTATGGTGTTGAGATAGATTTCAGACCGTTTATAAAAGTAGAGTCTCTTTCCGCAAAGGAATTCAGGCAGCAACGAATTAATGTACTTGACCATTCGGCTATTATTTTTACAGCCCGTACGGCTATTGATCATTTCTTTCGTTTATGTGAAGAATTGAGAGTGGCTATTCCGGAAACAATGAAATATTTCTGTATGACAGAGGCTATTGCTGTGTACTTGCAAAAGTATACGGTATATAGGAAACGTAAAATCTTTTTTGCCGCTACCGGAAAATTAGAAGAATTGGTTACTATTATAGGGAAGCATGCTAAAGAGAATTATCTGGCGCCTATATCGGACGTACACAAAGATGATTTGTTTGTTCAATTGGATGCAAAAAAGATAAACTATACAAAGGCTATCATGTTCCGTACAGTGAGCAATGATTTTTCAAAAGAAGAAAAGTTCGATTATGATATGCTACTTTTCTTTAGTCCATCGGGGATCATTTCTTTATTGAAAAATTTCCCTGATTTTAAACAAGAAGACATAAAAATAGGCTGTTTTGGCCCTACTACGGCGAAAGCGGTGAAAGACGCCGGTTTGCGTCTGGATGTAGAAGCCCCTACACCTGAGGCTCCTTCGATGACAGCAGCATTGGAACAATACCTCAAGAAAGAGTTGGGCAACGGCAAAAAGAATGGTAAGTAAAAGACAGTATACCTTTTCGAAGGAAGAACGCCTGTCATGGAAACGCCACATTGATTTGCTTTTCGAGAGAGGACAATCTTTTGTGGCGTTTCCGTTGCGGGTTATTTATTTACCATTGGATGAAAAGAAAGAAATACCGGTATCTATACTGGTAAGCGTATCGAAGAAAAAATTCAAACGAGCTGTTGAGCGAAATCAAATCAAACGTCGGGTGCGCGAAGCATATCGTACTCAGAAGCATGATTTGACAATGCCTTTAACAGAAAAAGAAAAAGCAATGTTTGTTGCTTTCCTTTATTTAGATAAGGAAATTCATTCTTTTTCTACGATAGAGAAGGCAATGAAGAAAGCAATCAAAATCCTGTATGTCAAAGAATGATTAAGCGTTTTTTTATAGCAATTCTTTTATTGCCGGTTTATTTCTATAGATATTGTATTTCTCCACTAACGCCGGCATCGTGCAGGTTTGTACCGACTTGTTCCGAATATACTGTACAAGCATTGAAGAAACATGGACCGATAAAGGGCTTATGGCTATCCATTAGACGAATACTTCGCTGTAATCCTTGGGGAGGCAGCGGATATGATCCGGTACCATGATGACATATTATAATATACATTCTCATTTTCCATCCCACCATTCTGATGAGGTTACCATATTGAATTGGATAATAAGGAAAAAAGAGGAAGAGGAGAAAGGAGAGAAGAAGGCCGGCTTTTTAAGTGTCGGCATTCACCCTTGGTATATAGAAGATGTAGCGATACAGATAAAACAATTGCGAGATTTAGCCGCATTACCTGAAGTTGTAGCTATTGGTGAAGCAGGTTTGGATAGACTGATAGATACACACATTGATATCCAACAAGAAATATTCGTCCTACAAGCCCATCTTGCCGAAGAATTACAAAAGCCATTCATCATTCATTGTGTGAAAGCCTGGGAGGAGTTAATTGTCGTAAAAAAACAAATCAAACCGAAAACAGCCTGGATTATTCATGGATTCAGAGGGAAACCGGATTTGGCAGAGCAGTTAATTCATCAAGGTTTCCATTTGTCATTTGGAACGTATTTTAATCCTGGTTCACTTCAAATAGCCTATCCCGATCACATTTTTGCAGAAACAGACGATAAAGATAGTAGCGTTCGAATAGTATATAGCCAAATGGCTTCTGTCCTGAATATAACAGAAGAAGAATTGGGAAAACAGATTCAAAAGAATGTTAAGATCCTTTTTTCTATTTGATTGGAAAATAAGTCGTACCTTTGTCTTCATTCAATCATTTACAATTTAATATGTTATAAATTAATACGATGAATTTTGTAGAAGAATTAAGATGGAGGGGTATGATTCATGATGCAATGCCCGGAACAGAAGAACAATTACAAAAAGAAATGACTTCGGGATATGTAGGTATCGACCCTACGGCTGATTCATTACATATCGGACACTTGGTAAGTGTGATGATACTGAAGCATTTCCAACGGGCGGGGCATCGTCCTATCGCTCTTATTGGCGGCGCTACCGGAATGATTGGCGACCCATCGATGAAGTCTGCCGAACGTAACTTGTTGGATGAGGAAACACTCCGTCGGAACCAGGAAGGGATCAGGAAACAGCTGGCCAAGTTTCTCGACTTTGATTCGGATGCTCCGAATGCAGCAAAACTTGTAAACAACTACGACTGGATGAAAAATTATTCATTCCTCGATTTTATTCGCGACATAGGTAAACATCTTACCGTAAATTACATGATGGCGAAAGATTCTGTGAAAAAGCGTTTGAGCGCAGAATCGAGTGTGGGATTATCTTTTACTGAATTTTCTTATCAATTGTTGCAAGGGTACGATTACCTGCATCTATATGAGACGGAAGGTTGCCGCATACAAATGGGCGGCTCCGACCAATGGGGAAATATTACAACCGGGACGGAATTGATTCGCCGTAAAGCAGGTGGAGAAGCGTTTGCTCTTGTTTGTCCGCTTATCACAAAAGCTGATGGGACTAAATTCGGTAAGACCGAATCCGGTAATGTTTGGCTTGACAGGCATTATACTTCACCATATAAATTCTATCAGTTTTGGATGAATGTGAGCGATGAGGATGCCGCAAAATATATTAAAATATTTACAGATTTAAGTAAGGAAGAAATTTCAGTCTTGGAAGAAGAACAGGCTACCGCTCCACATCTTCGTCCATTACAAAAGCGTTTGGCGAAAGAAATCACAATAATGGTCCACTCGCTTGAAGATTATGAACTGGCAGTTGAAGCATCTAATATTTTATTTGGCACTTCAACATCTGAAACGTTGAAAAAACTGGACGAAGATACATTGCTGTCCGTATTTGAAGGAGTATCTCAATTTGAAATATCTAAAAATGAATTATACGGAGGCATTAAGGCTATTGACTTATGTACTGAAAAGGCAGCTATATTTCCTTCAAAAGGAGAAATGCGTAAGCTGGTACAGAGTGGCGGTGTCAGCCTGAATAAAGAAAAGTTGGCTGAATCGGATACGCTTATTGACAGTTCCTATTTGTTAAATGATAAATATTTATTGGTACAAAGAGGTAAAAAGAATTATTACCTCTTGATAGCTAAGTAAATCCGGATAAAGAAAAAAGCTGCCTCAACTTACGCGTGGAGGCAGCTTAAACATAAATAATTCTTACTTATAATTTATTCAATATCTCCATTGTATCCGAAGCAATCATATATTCTTCGTCGGTAGGGACTACTATAATAGTTACTTTGCTATCCGGAGTACTGATGATCATTTCTTCTCCACGCATACCATCGTTTTTTTCCGGATCTAACTTCATACCCATATATTCCATATCGGTGCATACGGCTTTGCGAGTACTCCATTGATTTTCACCTACACCTCCTGTAAATACGAGGATATCAACTCCACCTAATGCGGCGGCATATGCTCCGATATACTTTTTAATACGGTAATTATAAACGTTGAGGGCTAATATAGCATGTTCATCGCCTTTAGCAACAGCTTCCTCTATTTCACGCATATCCGATGAGATACCGGAAAGCCCTAACACACCGCTTCTTTTATTAATCAGGTCGGATATCCCTTTGGCGTCCAAGTTTTCCTTGTCCATTATATAGGCAAGGGCGCCTGCGTCTATATCTCCGCAACGGGTACCCATAAGTAATCCCTCTACCGGAGTTAACCCCATAGATGTATCTACGGATTTTCCGTTTTTGATGGCTGTGATGGAACCGCCGTTTCCGATATGGGCTGTAATGATACGTTGCTTTTCATAAGGTACGCCCAATATTTCACATGCACGGGCCGATACATACCGATGGCTGGTTCCGTGAAAACCATATCGACGAACGCCATATTTTTTGTACATTGAATAAGGTAAACCATACATATAGGCATAATCCGGCATCGTTTGATGGAAAGCGGTATCAAATACGCCAACCTGTGGAATATCCGGCATTAATGTTTGCATGGCATGAATTCCTTTCAGATTCGGCGGATTGTGCAGAGGAGCTAAATCGATACATTCTACCATTTGTTTGATCACTTCCGGCGTAATAAGTACACTGCTGCTAAACTTTTCCGCACCATGAACAACCCGATGCCCTACAGCGCCTATTTCTCTTAATGACTCGATACATCCATATTTGTTCCCAGTCAGAATACTTAGTATAAACTCAATAGCTGCATTATGTTCCGGTAAATCACGTTCTAACACTACTTTCTGTCCGTCCGGCAATGTGAATTTCAGGAACGAGCCCGGTAATCCTAGCTTTTCCACGCCACCTTGCGCCATCACTTCACCGTTGTCCATATCAAACAACTTATATTTCACGGATGAACTGCCGCAGTTCAAAACTAATATTTTCATATATGATCTTTTTGTTTAAGTTAGTTTTCTTTGAGGGCGATAGCCTGATTGGCAGTAATAGCTACCATTTTATAGATATCGTCTGATGAGCATCCACGTGATAAATCATTTACCGGTGCAGCCATTCCCTGAAGAATTGGGCCAACGGCATCTGCATTTCCAAGACGCTCTACCAATTTATACGCAATATTACCTACTTCAAGTGTAGGGAATATTAATACATTTGCTTTTCCTGCAATTTCACTTCCCGGAGCTTTTTTAGCGCCAATGGACGGAACTAATGCCGCATCAGCCTGCAATTCTCCGTCTATCTTCACATCCGGAGCCATTTCTTTAGCCAGGCGGGTTGCCTCTACTACTTTATCAACCATTTCATGCGAAGCGCTTCCTTTCGTTGAGAAACTCAGCATGGCAACTCTTGGTTCAATGTGTGCAATAGCTCTTGTTGTACGGGCGGTAGCTACGGCTATTTCTGCTAATTCGGAAGCCGTAGGATTCGGAATTACCGCACAGTCGGCAAAGATCACCAAACCGTTTTCACCATAATTTTTGTTTTTTGTAAACATTAAATAAGCGCCTGATACGCTACTCATGCCGGGAACTGTTTTAATCAGTTGCAATGCCGGGCGAAGTACATCTCCTGTTGTATTTTGCGCACCGGCTATTTCGCCGTCTGCATCGTCTGCTTTTATCATTAAGCAAGCTAAATATAACGGATTTTCTACTAAGACAGCCGCTTTTTCAGGTGTCATACCTTTCTTTTGGCGTAACAAAAGGAGTAGCTCTGTATAGCGTTCTTTTTGAGGATGATTTATCGGATCAATAAGGGTAGCTTTATGAATGTGGCTCAATCCATATTCGGAAGCTAACTTATTAATTTCATTTGGATTCCCAATTAGAATAAGGTCTGCAACCTGGTCGGCCAATAAACGGTCGGCAGCAATAAGAGTTCGTTCTTCCGTTCCTTCGGGAAGAACAATACGCTGTTTATTAGCTTTAGCGTGTTCGATGATCTTTTGCAATAATTCCATTTTGGAAGAATTTTTATATTATTTAATAGTTATCATGGTGATTTGGTTACAAAAGTAATCAAAATGCAATATCGACTTTGCAAAACACGCGGAGAATTTATAAGCCGGTATGCCAGTTTTAGAAGATTTAACAGAAACGTATAACTTATTCTTCTCCGGAAAGTATTTGTTGCAACTCCTCGGCTGTTATGTCTTGATTCAGTTTTCCCTTATGGGCTACTGATATTTTTCCTCTTTCTTCCGAAACAATGATAACCAATGCATCTGTTTCCATTGACATTCCCAAACCGGAACGATGCCTTAATCCAAGTTCCTTCGGGATGATTGCATTCCGGGCAACCGGTAAGATACAACCTGCCGCTTTGATTCTACTGTCGGCAATAATCATGGCGCCATCGTGCAGGGGACTGTTTTTAAAAAATATATTCTCTATCAAACGAGCGTTTACATCAGCATTGAACATCTCGCCGGTATGTTCATAGACAGACAAGTCCATATCTTGTTGGATAACAATCAGCGCTCCTGTTTTTTTACGAGCCATATTCATACAGGCTAATACTACCGGGGCTACGTATTTTTTCTCTTTCTCTTCTTCTCCGTTTTTTCGGGTAAACAGTTTGGCAAGGAACTTCCATCTGCTATGAGAACCTATTGCAAGCAAAAAACGCCGGATCTCGTCTTGAAACAATATAACCAATACAATAACGCCTACGCTGATTAATTTGTCCAGTATAGCGCCCATTAAGCGCATATCTAATACTTGTGATACTAAGATCCATACGGCAACAAAAGAAATAATACCACTAAAGAGGGTCATTGTTCCTGAGCTCTTCATCAGTTTATAGGTATAATACAGGAAGAAAGCTACCAGTAGTATATCAATAACGTCTTTTACTCCCATATGCATCCACATAATTTACTAGGTATTACTGTATTTAGATACTATTTTTACTACCTCTACCGCTTCTTTTACATCATGTACCCGGAGAATATCTGCACCGTTAAGCAAAGCGAGCGTATTTAAGATACTTGTACCGTTAAGACTTTCGGAAGGGGTTGTGTCAAGATGCTTATAAATCATTGCCTTACGGGAAATACCAACTAATACGGGAAAACCGAAAATACTGAAATCTTTCAAGTGATGCATTAATTTATAATTCTGTTCTATTGTTTTACTGAAACCAAAGCCCGGATCGAGGATGATATCATTAATACCCATTTGTTCGAGTTGGTAAACTTTATCTGAGAAGTATTTTCGAATGTCGACAATCAAGTCGTTGTAGTCGGTAAATTGTTGCATGGTTTGTGGAGTTCCCCGCATATGCATCATAATATAAGGAACTTGTAAGTCGGCTACTGTTTGAAACATGCCGGTATCCAATTCTCCACCGGCAATATCGTTGATTATTGCTACTCCGAATTCTTCTACACAATGGCGGGCAACATCTGCACGGAATGTATCTACTGAGACAATGGCGTCCGGATAATGCTTGTTTACTATATTAAGAGCAAAAGCCAGCCGTGCGATTTCTTCTTCGGGAGAAACTTCATCGGCGCTGGGCCTCGACGAATATCCTCCGATATCTATAATTTGTCCTCCTTCATGCAGGATAGTTTCAATTCGTTTATTTATATCCGCCTCTGTTTGTTTCCGGCTATCAGCATAGAAAGAATCGGGTGTTATATTTAAAATTCCCATAACTAAAGGGGATTGAATTGAAACGAGTGTTCCTTTGATATTGATCGTTTTTTGTCTCACTTGTATTTAATTTACAAACAAATCATTACAAAAGTACGGAATTAAATAATATCTGTTACATTTGTACAAAGAAAACGCTATTGAAAGAAGCTTATGACTATTTCTGAATTATACCAAATTTATTTACGTCATCCGCAAATAACGACAGATAGTCGGAATTGCCCGAGAGGTTCTTTATTTTTTGCATTGAAAGGAGAGACGTTTGATGGAAATCAATTTGCCGAGAAAGCCTTAGCTGTCGGCGCTGATTATGCAGTAATTGATAATTCTCACTATTATACAGGTGAACGTACGATTCTTGTTGATAATGTATTGAAAACATTACAACAATTAGCGCAACGCCATCGCAAAATAGTAGGTATTCCTGTAATAGCGATTACCGGTACAAACGGTAAAACAACTACCAAAGAATTAATAGCTACTGTCCTTTCAACGAAGTTTAATCTACTCTATACGGAAGGAAACCTGAATAATCAGATAGGTGTACCACTTACTTTGCTCAAGATCAACCACGATCATGAAATGGCTGTTATCGAAATGGGAGCCAGTCATTTGGGAGATATTAAAGAATTAGCAGAGATTGCCCAACCCACCTATGGAATTATTACAAACGTGGGACAGGCGCACCTGGAGGGTTTTGGTTCGTTTGAAAATATTGTAAAAACAAAAGGAGAACTATACGATTACATACGCCGAACGAAAGGAATCATTTTTATCCGGGAAGAAGATAAAGAGTTGCAATCCATTGCCAAAGGCATTGAACAAATTACGTATGGTTATTCGGATGATGCTTTTGCTTCGGGACATGTTGTTAGTAATACACCGTTTTTCACTTTTGATTGGCGACAACAAGGGAAGGTCCATACTGTTGAGACTCATTTAGTAGGTGCATATAATTTGGATAATGTATTAGCAGCGGTAGCTGTTGGTCGTTATTTCAAGATACCCGCCGAACGTATCAGCCGTTCTATTGCCGCTTATGAACCTACTAATAATCGTTCGCAGTATAAGAAAACAGCAACTAACCAACTTATCATTGATGCCTATAACGCCAATCCTACCAGCATGAAAATAGCGGTACGAAACTTCGCTGCTATGGATGTATCTCCAAAAGCACTTATCTTAGGAGATATGAAAGAATTAGGAGCTGCAAGCGAAACGTTACATGCAGAAGTGGTAGAAGAAATAATTGCCGGAAAATTCGATAAAGTATACTTATGCGGAGAACATTTCAGTAAAACAGGTAAAGCTTTTGCAACCTATCAAACAACGGACAACTTAATAGCCGCCCTCAAAGCAAATCCGTTAAAGAACCATCACATCCTCATTAAAGGTTCTCGCGGCATGGCCTTAGAAAAAACAATCGATCTGTTGTAAGGTAGAGCAAGAAAATCATGCTGAAATTTGAACGGAGAATATATTTCAGTAAAAAATTACGTTATTCTGAAACTATTTGTAGATAAACTTCAGTATTCTGCCACCATAAGCCGGTATTTCTATATGGTAAGGGTATGCGCTAGTGAGTGTGCAGATCGTTTTTTCTCCGGTAAACAGATCGACTTGTTCGGCTACCTCATTTTCTTTGATATCTAATGACGTAAAGGCTTCGGGTGGGATATAGACAGTTGCCTGTTGTTCTGCTTTGTCGAAATTTACGATAACAAGTGCTATCTCATTTTTGTATTTTCTTAAATAGGTATATAAACGATGCGGATTGAATCCCGGATTTGATAGGTTGGCATAGGTTAGGTCGTAAAACTGTCCTTGGACGAATACCGGTTCCTCTTTTGCCAGATTAAGCAATTGAATGTAGTTCTTGCGTAGGATAAGCTGTTCTTTCGTTAGTCCATCTTCCTTAAAAGTCCAATTATTAATCCAGTTGCGGACAGATGGCATGCTCCAGTAATCAAAAATAGTGGTGCGTCCGTCGGGGCCACTGAATCCTTCATGATCCATGCCCCGTTCTCCCAGTTCTTGCCCGTTGTAAATCATTACCGGATTAGTGTTCATCGTAGCGGCGATGATCATACCGGGAAAACCGGCTTCGGGGTGGCCGGCAAAAAAGTCTGAAGCGATTCGTTGTTCGTCGTGATTTTCAAGAAAATTTAGCATTTGAGGTTGAATTCCCTCCACCGATTGCCAGCAATAAGTAATGTTGGAAGCTGGAACTTCGCCCCGGATTACCGAACGCAGAGTATCGTATAACCCTACTTTGTCGTAAAGATAATCGAAATGTCCGCGGTTGAGGAAATCCCGGTAGGCCGAAGGATTGTAAATCTCGGCGATAAAAATAATACCGTATGCTGCCTTTACTTTCGGTATAACCCATTCCCAAAATTCAACCGGCACCATTTCGGCCATATCGCAACGGAAACCGTCAATTCCCATCGACGCCCAAAAGGTTAGTATATCCAGCATCTTTCCCCAAGTGTTTGGATGAGGGTCGAAATGAGATTCTCCTCCCTGTTGATAATCTATTCCATAGTTAAGTTTAACTGTTTCGTACCAATCGTCTTTTCCGGGATAAGGATCAAAGTGGTCGTTCCCCGTAGCCTTAGCCGGAAATTCCGTATAAACAAAATCTTCATGTTGGTTGCCAAAATAAATATCTAATGGTTGTCCGGGAATATAATAGAAGTTGTTATGTATATCAAAGGTATGATTCGTATTGTCGTGTTCTCCCAGATCTTCTACGTAAGGAGGTTTGGCGTCCGAGTAATATTGACGGGCAACATGGTTGGGCACGAAGTCGATAATTACTTTCAATCCTGCTTCATGGGTTCGCTCAATCAGGCTCCGAAACTCTTTCATACGTGCCGGTACCTGGTCGGCCAAATCCGGATCAATATCATAATAATCTTTGATAGCATACGGCGAGCCGGCTTTTCCTTTTACAATAGCCGAATGGTCGGGACGTATTCCGTAAGCTGTATAATCTGTTTGCGTAGCATGTTCGATTACGCCGGTATACCAAATATGCGTGATACCCAATTCTTTTATTTTATGAAGTACCAGGGAGCTATAACTTGAGAATTTCCCTACTCCGTTTTCGTCTTTATTTCCATTGTGACTCAATGAGGCGTTTATATTACCGAACAAGCGGGGAAACGTCTGGTAAATAATAATTTTATTATCCATACAACTAAATTTTATATATCATTTTTTTTGAAACGATCCTTTTTTGCCGTTAAGACCTTTACTATCATATGTTGCTCATCAATATATTTATCAAAGGCATCAACAGCCGCATTGTATCCGATGCCGGATATCTGGCTCACGTTTTCGAGATCGAATGTCTTATAGCTACTTACATTTTTTGTTTCAATTAATATGTCGCATAATAAACGATCTTCCAACGTATTGGCACGAAACATATAATGATAAGAGCGTTCGGCGATTCCCCAGAGTGTCTGTTTATATTTTTGAGCAATCAGCGGGCTTACGTTTACACCAATTATATGCTCGCATTCTTCCCGTATATTGGATACCGGAAAATTACGGAACAAACCTCCATCTACATAATGCGAACCATCTATTTCAACCGGACTGAAGATAACCGGCATGCAACACGAAGCCACTACTGGTTCTACAATCGAACCGCTTCTGAATTCGCGGCTTTGTCCCTTGTCTAAATCAGTAGCAATTACGACAAGGGGAATTTTTAAATCCTCAAAGCATTTTGCCCGGAGATGTTGTTTCAGGAAACTATGAAACCGTTTATTGTCGAACAATCCCGACTTGGGTATATGTATCCCGGCAAATTCGGAAAATTCACGTCCTGTAAAAATCTGTTCCACATCATCCGCCGAATAACCATCTGCAAACAGAACACCCGCTAAAGCGCCGGCGCTTGTGCCGGAGATAATTTCGGGGATTAATCCACATTCTTCTAAAAAACGATAAACACCCACATGGGCAAAGCCTTTTGCTCCTCCTCCGCTTAACGCTAATCCTAAGCTGTATTTCTTTTTAGAATTACTTTTTTTCATCTCCGGTAACAAATTATTAAATCCATTTCAAAGATGCATTTTTTTTGGTAAATAAACATACATGTCGTGTAAATTGATTGTTTTCTTTTTAGTGTAAAGTTATTTGGTTCCTTTTCAACTAAATTGCAAAAGAACTAGTTATTCAAGGAAAAGCCAGGATGTATTTCAGCAAAAAAATCATTGTATAGTCTTGAGGAAACTATCACAATAGTTTTGCAAAAGCATTGTGATAGTTTTATAAAAGGGTCATAATGATTTTCCAAGAGGATCGTAATCATTTCTTTGCTGATTTATTTTTAGATGAACGATAAATACAACAGGGTTGTCATCTTCTTTCAGACAGACCGGCCATTTTCTGTTTGCCTGCTTGTTTTCCTGATAATACTCAATGATTTCTTCCGGTAGATAAAAGGTAGCTATGGTGTTGCCATAAGTCTCCGGAAATGCACTCCAATAGCTGGCTCTGGGTATAAAGGGCAGGCCGCTGTCAATATCGTTCACTATGCCTTGATAAAGTCCGTTGTGTTCCAATCGGCAAAATTGCTGTTGAGTGTAACTATAGATGGCCGGCAGTTTGGGTTTGCGTTCTATTCCACTGATATATCCTTCCACCTTTTTATATCCTTTCGTTTTCAGATTGATTAAAAAGGTAGTATCCGACATCTCCGCATGTCTGCCCTCTACACTTACTGCCATGTATTGTTCGTCAGGAAAGACAAGAAATCTTTCGATTTGTTCTTCTCCTATGAAATCTTTCAAATGGAAAGAATTCAGCATTTTCCCGGAGAAATCGTACACAAATATTTTATGTTCATAAATGCCCCATATGTAAATCTGCTGTCTGTCTTCGTCTATATCAGACTCTCCGCCGCATATATACTCTCCCGGCCCCTGCCCCTTATTGCCAACCGGACAAATAAACTTTCCTTGCCGGGAAAACAATAAAAAACCACACCCATCATCAATTAAAATATGCTTATCCGTAACCACCAGATTGTTTACGAGCTTGACAAGGCTGTGTTCGTTGGTTTCCAGCGCAACATATTCAATACTGTCAGCCAGATCACTTAATCGTATGTCACATTCTTCCGGCTGATCATAAGCAATGTGAATAGAATCCGTAAGAATCCTGAGCGAAAGGTTCTTATCGACATTACGGGGCTTGCATTGGGTAAACAAAAGCAGGCAATATACCATCAGGCCAAAACTTCTAAAAAGGAATTGTTTTGTGTTCAACAGAGAATGAGTACGAGTATATAACATAATTAATTCTATTTCGCTATGATTAATATAGGGTTATCGTCTTCGTTTATAGAGGTTGCTAGTTGGTATAATAACTCAAATTTATCGCCGTATTTGTTCTTTTGAAGAGTATGATCCAAGGACAGTATGCTTTCCTTGAAATCGGCCGCATTTTTCCATGCAATTTTCAATCCGTTTGGATGAAAGCGCTTCAGTCTCCTGTTTTTTCAACACGAAAATATTTGCAGGGCATTTCATTGCACCTAACTCACAAATCGCATAAGGCAATTTTCCATTGGTTACAGAATATGTATATAGTGTATCCGTACCGCAATCTAGAAAGTGTACTTGATCGTTATATTTATATATCAAACCGGGAACGGTAACCATCCCTGGGAAATCCGCAATAATAGGCTCATGTCTTACTATTTTTTTGTGTACTTACCCCAATGTATCAATTTCTACATAAGAATATACTGCCACAGTGTCGTTTATGGATGTATACTGATTTCCAATATACATTAGGAATTTATCTTCCGAAATCATATCTCCGGAACACATGAATGGCTGCGTGTCTTTCGTTGAAATGGTTTTCATTAAAGTTCCAGTTGAGTCATATTGAATAATTTTTGCTGTTGTAAACAGATATATCGAATGAGATGACTTATTCACTATGATAGAGTATATAAGTCTGTAGTCCGAAGGACCTTCTCCCTTGGTCCCGATTTTCTGATAAATTTACCTGCCATGTCAAACTGATACAAGCTGTTATAGTCACCCACAAACAGTGTATTATCAAGTATTGCCACATGATTGACTCTTTTGAGTAAAACCTCATCCGTTGTTTCCAGTGGGATATAAAATAGATCTTTAGCAACGTTGGAAAGATTAACCGTCCCTTTATCTTTGTGTATACTCTCTAAACTTATCATATAAGGTAAGATTGGTCCACTTTTTTCGACCACTCTAAATATGTTTTAATTTTAGAATGGTTTTATTTTAGCAATTATTCCATATAACATTCTTCTTGCTAAAATCTAAACAAATCCTAAATACATATAATTAAGTATTTATTTGTATATATACGTGAAAATTTACCTATTTATAGGTATTTATTTAAATGTAAAAAAAATAGAATTTTGCAATTCCAAACTAACTGCAAAAATTAAAAAGATGAAATTACATTTAAGAAAATCTTTTGATGTCTTTCTTAAAAAAAATACTGTTAAGGGAAGTGTTGTATTCTTTTTTTCTTTTTTGGTAATAACAGTATCGAATGCTCAATATCAAATCTCGAATAAAAATGAGCAATATGAGATCACAGGTACTGTTTGTGAAAACAATAATGAAAAATTAGAGTTTGCAACGGTATTTATACCGGAATATGCAATGGGAACTGTAACAGATGAGAATGGACATTTTGTTTTAAAGGCTGTTCCT
>JAISDJ010000254.1 GCA_031264865.1 Tannerellaceae bacterium
AATGGCTTTGAGTTGTGTCGTATTGTTAAGAATGAAGTTTCGCTCAATCATATTCCGGTCATACTGCTTACGGCGCTTGCAGAAGAGAGGCAGAAAACATTTGCTATTTCCGGCGGGGCAGATGATTATATCCAGAAGCCTTTCAGCGCCAATTTCGTAAAACTTAAAATCGTCCGTATCCTGGAAGAACGTAAACGGATCAGGAAACAACTACTTGCCAAGTTACAAAGCAGTCATCTGCTCCAAACCGACCCGGGGAAGGCCGAGAATATGGACGACCTGTTCCTTCGTAAATTCATCGCCTGTATCGAAGAGATCTATAAAGACGCCGAGTTTAACATAGAGAAACTCAGTGACTCCTTAGGACTGTCAAGAGGACATCTTCATCGGAAGATAAAAGAACTGACCGGTATGCCGCCCGTGGATTTCTTACGTAATTACCGCCTTCGTAAAGCAGCCATCCTTTTATTACAAAAACAATTATCCGTAAGTGAAATAGCCTGGCAAACCGGCTTTTCTTCGCCGGCCTACTTCTCCAAACGCTTTAAAGAACTCTTTCAGATGACACCTAAAGAGTATCAGGAAACTCAAAAAGAATAACAAATGTCATTTTCATAAGACATATTTTATAGCTGGAACCTTTTATTTACGGGATGCGACAAATGTTATGCATCCTGATTGTTTTGTTATCTTTCATTCTTTTTTCTCCCTCTACATTTGGCAATTGATTGCTATGCTAAACACTTAATATATTAATTTATGAAAACATCATTTTGTTGCAGATTTTGTTTATGGGTAACCTTATTAATGGTTAGTCATACGCTGTTTGCACAGTACGTATCTGTAAAAGGGACTGTAGTTTCGAGCGTTGATAATTTCCCTGTTATTGGCGCTTCTGTTGTTCAAAAAGGGACCACCAATGGTACGGTTACTGATATGAACGGTAACTTTTCTTTAGATGTACCTCAGGGGGCAGTTATCAGTATCAGCTATATAGGTTTCCTCACAAAGGAAATTACGGCTGATGGCAGCAGGACGCTCAACATTACATTACAAGAGAACATACAAACTTTGAGTGATGTAGTGGTAACCGGTTACACCTCGCAGAAGAAAGCGGATCTGACAGGCGCTGTATCAGTCATTAAGATTGATGAAATCGAAAACATTAACTCAGGAAATGCCATGAAATCATTACAGGGACGTATCCCGGGTGTGATGATCACTTCCAGCGGCTCTCCCGATGGAGCGGCAACCGTTCGTATTCGAGGGATTGGTACATTGGGAAATAATGATCCACTCTACATCATCGATGGGGTTCCGAGTAAACGTTCCATGAATGAATTAGCTACGGCGGATATCGAATCGATCCAGGTATTGAAGGATGATTCTTCCGCCAGTATATACGGATCGCGTGCAGCCAACGGAGTTGTTATTGTAACAACCAAGAAAGGCAAGACATTAGGTACGAAGATAGACTTCAGGGCTTCTTTCAGTACGCAGAGTTACAGGCGGTCGCTCGATTTGCTGAATACCGAACAAAGGGGATTTGTTCAGTGGCAGGCTGCCATGAACGATAAGCAAGACCCCAACTTCGGCGTTTATAAGTTTGAATGGCATGGCGACGAGACGTCGGGTTATACACTCGACAAGGTAATCCTACCGGAATATCTGGACGATGCTAAAACCATGCGACCGGCTGATACGGATTGGGTAGACGAAGTAGGACGTACCGGTCTGGCTCAAAACTATAACATATCTTTATCTAATGTGGGAGAAAAAGGAAGATCGCTTTTCTCCGTAGATTACTTTGATAATACGGGAACCATTAAAAAGTCTGGGTTTAACAGGGTTACAGCCCGTATCAATTCAGATTATACGGTACTTCAGGACCGCTTGGTAATCGGGGAAAATTTCTCTTTATCCAAGATACGGAAACAGGCAATAGGCAGCGGTATTCTTAATCAGACGCACGAAATACAACCCATCATACCTGTCCATACGATTGATGGAATAGGTTGGGGAGGTCCGGTTGCAGGGATGAGTGACCGGCAAAATCCGGCACGTCTGATAGAAGACAACAAACAGAATCATGAAGACTATGTGCGTTTATTTGGCGACATCAACTTAGATTTGATGATTATAAAGAATCTACACTTCCGTTCCAAGTTCGGCATTGATTACACCGGCTTCTGGAAGCGGAATATGCAACTTAAATATGTCTCCGGATTTATGTCCGATAATATAAACCGCGTAGATATTGATGCTAACTACGAAGGTAACTGGATACTTAGTAATATCTTAAACTATACTTTCGACCTGGGTAAACATGGTTTCGACCTGCTTGCCGGACAGGAAATGCTGAAATATTATAAGACGGAAGTTACAGCCGGCAGGGATGTCTTCGCTTCCGAAGACCCGGATTATATGTATCTGAACTCAGGAGAAGAAAATCGGCGGAATGGCAACTGGGCTACCTCCTATGCATTACTCTCATACTTTGGAAAGATAAACTATAATTACGACAACCGGTACCTGGCTTCCGCAACCTTCCGCTATGACGGCTCTTCCCGCTTCGGTGCTAATAACCGGTATGGTTTCTTCCCTGCATTCTCTTTGGGATGGCGTATCAGTGAAGAAGGCTTTTTCAAGGACGCACTGCCTGTGGTTTCGGACCTAAAACTCCGCTATGGATGGGGACAGACAGGTAATCAGGAAATTGGAGACTATGCCTCGTTAGGTTTATATGAAGCTTTATACGGAAGCGACCCTACCTGGTCTCCTGATAACGGTACGGCATATGACATCTATGGAAACGGCGGAGGGAACCTGCTTTCCGGTTATCGCCGCACACAGCAGATGAACCCAGATTTAAGATGGGAAACAACCACACAGAATAATATCGGTATTGATTTTGGTTTCCAAAACCAAAAGTTCTCCGGCTCTTTTGATTACTTTATGAAGAAGACGGAAGACATCCTTATCAAACCGCCTTATATAGCTACACTGGGAGAAGGTGGAGACCGCTGGGTAAATGGCGCCACCTTAGAAAATAAAGGTTTTGAGTTTATCTTGAGTTACAATAATAAGATAGGAGAGCTGGAAGTATCTCTTACCGGAAACATTTCCCGCTATGTGAATGAAGTAACCAAGCTACCGGAAGATGTGATCAACTCGTATGCCGGAAACGGAAACGACCAGACCATTCTGGGACGTCCGCTAAACTCTATGTTCGGCTATGTAACGGATGGCCTTTTCCAGAATCAGGCGGAGGTAGATGCCCATGTTGACCAACCGGGAAAAGGAATAGGACATATCAGATACCTGAACGTAAACGGCGACGATCGCATCAACGATGAAGACCGTACCTGGTTGGGCGTGAAAGACCCCGATTTTATTTACGGATTAAACGTAGGGCTCGCCTGGAAGAACTTCGATCTGAGTATGTTTTGGAATGGAGTAGTAGGAGCTATGATAGACAATGGCGTGAAACGCTATACAGACTTTATCAGTTTCTTCGGAGGACATAATTACGGAACACGTACACTGGATGCCTGGACACCGCAGAATACCTCCTCTACCATTCCGGCTTTGGCGCTGAACGACCGGAATAACGAAGCCCGCTTTTCTGATTATTTCATTGAGAACGGTTCGTATTTGAAACTGGCAAATATCGAAATAGGCTATACAATCCCACAACATATAATAAAGAAAGCGCTGATAAATAATGCAAGGATCTATATAATGGGACAGAATCTGTTAACGATAAAGAAGACATGGGGAAATAATGCTTTTACGGGCGTCGACCCTGAAGTGCCAAACCTGGCTTATCCGATACCTTATTCGTT
The DNA here is from genome assembly GCA_031264865.1 of Tannerellaceae bacterium. Taxonomy (GTDB): domain Bacteria; phylum Bacteroidota; class Bacteroidia; order Bacteroidales; family Tannerellaceae; genus DFXE01. The sequence goes on from JAISDJ010000254.1 coordinate 3,846, forward strand.
TACCGCGGGTATTAACTTATCTTTTTAACAATTACAGACATGAAAACATTCAAAAACATATTCTATCTGGCTGTTTCATTCGTTCTATTGACAGCCTGTGATTCCTATCTGGACGAAAACCCCAAAGGAGCATTAAGCGATAATCAGCTTAATACGCCTGAGAATATAGAAAAAATGGTTATTGCCGCCTATTCTTATTTGGGAAACGACAACTACGGTTCTGGAGCGATCGCTTTATGGCCCTATGGAGACCTCCGAAGCGGAGATGCCTATAAAGGTGGAGCCGGTACCGGCGATATGGGAGACCTTCATTTAGTTGAATCGTATGTATACATGCGCGACGATGTAGGATACCTCGACAGTAAGTGGTATCGCCAGTATGTGGCAATCAGTCGTGCAAACAATGCATTGAGCCGTATGAACCAAATGACGGAAGCAGAATACCCGAACAAAAATATCCGGGCGGCGGAAATGCGTTTCCTCCGCGCCCATTATCTGTTCGACCTGAAAATATTATTCAAACATATTCCTTTCATCGATGAAACAATACCTCCCGAAGAGTATATGAATGTATCGAATGTGGAATATACCAGCCAGGAAATGTGGGAAAAGATCATTGAAGAGTTCCGCTACGCCGTAACAAACCTGCCGGAAGACAATGGCGCCATAGGACGTATTAATAAGTGGATGGCAAAAGCCTATCTGGCAAAAACATTACTCTATGCAGCTTACGAACAAAACGAAAAGCATGAATTAACCGGTATCAATAGCACAAAGCTCAATGAAGTAATTGAACTAACCTCCGATATTATCCATTCGGGCAAATACAAATTGGCAGCAGACTTTGCCGATAATTTTTTATGCGAAACAGAGAACAGATCGGAATCTATCTTTGCTATCCAATTTTCAAGGAACGACGGAACCTTACACGGACGTTTGGATTGGGGCTCCATGCTGAACTATCCGATGAACGGCGAGTATGGATGCTGTGGATTCCATTCCCCATCACAGAATATGATGAATGCGTTTAAGACTGATGATAAAGGTTTACCGATGTTTTCCGATTATAATAAGGAATCTATCACTACTGCGGAAGACTTATTGTCGCATAATGTAGATCCGCGCATCAACCATTCGATAGCTATACCCGGATTGCCTTATAAGTATGATCCCGAATTTATTTTCCAGGAATCGTGGACGCGCCAGCCGGAGGTGTACGGGCCGTTTATGTCGCTGAAAGAAGTTGTTCTGCCGGATTGCCCCTGCTTTGAGAAGGTAAACCCGTTTATGTCGAGCGCAAAGAACAGAGATGTGATCCGTCTGGATGATGTTATGTTGTGGCAGGCCGAAGCGCTGATAGAATCAGGCAGGCAGGCTGAAGCATTACCCTTGATCAACGCTATCCGTGAACGTGCCGGTAAGAGTACGGCCCGATTGGTGGATATACAGGGAGACCCTACCGGAAAATTCAACCTGGATGTGTATAAACCGGGAGAGAACTGTCCCGCCTGGACACAAGACTTTGCCCGCGAAGCGTTGCGTTGGGAACGCAGATTGGAGTTTGCCATGGAAGGATTCCGTTTCTTCGATTTGGTTCGTTGGGGTATTGCCGCTGAGTATGTAAATGTTTATCTGGATGTAGAGAAAACACGCCACAGTTACCTGGCGGAAGCCAAATTTACTAAAAATCGTGACGAATACTTTCCTATTCCAAAACAACAGATTAATTTTAGCAAAAAACTGTATCAGCAAAATTATGGTTGGTAAACATATGAAAAACATGAAGCTACGACATTTACTTTTACTCATTAGCGTATTATTGGCTGCAACGGCTATAAATGCGAAAGATATTTCAATCAAACTAACGAAGAAATATCTGAACCTGCCTGTCTCTCATCAAATCGCCCGTTCGGTAATGACTTTCGAGTTGGATGGCAAGGCGGAAAGAAGTTTTGATATTCGTTTGGCGCCGGGACTGGCCGATTATTGGGTGTTCTGCGATGTATCCGCCCTGAAAGATAAGGAGCTTACAATCTCTTACAACGGCGAGGGGCTGGAACAGATTTACCAGGCCGACGAAATAGCCGGGCACGAAATTCTGTACAGAGAGGCCAACCGCCCGCAACTGCATTTCACCGCCAAACGAGGTTGGCTCAACGATCCCAACGGGCTAATTTATTATGAGGGCGAGTACCACCTGTTCTATCAGCACAACCCTTACGAACGCGATTGGGGAAATATGCATTGGGGGCATGCGGTAAGCCACGATCTTATCCATTGGGAAGAGCTTCCACTGGCGCTTTACCCCGACGAACAGGGCACGATGTTTTCCGGTTCCGCAGTAATCGACTATAAGAATACGGCCGGCTTTAATAAAGGAAAAACACCGGCAATGGTTGCCATCTATACGGCAGATACGCCCGACAGACAAGTTCAGTGCATCGCCTACAGCTTAGACAAAGGAAGAACCTGGACGAAGTACGAGGGGAATCCCGTAATAGACTCCAAAGAGAAATGGAACAGCAAAGACACCCGCGACCCAAATGTATTCTGGTATGAGCCGAATAAGGAATGGGTGATGATACTGAACGAACGCGACGGGCACTCCGTCTATACCTCTCCGGACCTGAAAGACTGGACGTACGAGAGCCACGTCACCGGTTTCTGGGAATGCCCGGCTTTCTTTGAACTACCGGTAGACGGCGATAAGAACAATAAAAAGTGGGTAATGTATGGCGCTTCGGGAACGTATATGATCGGCGCTTTCGACGGGAAGACGTTTACCCCCGAAGCAGGTAAATATTACTATACGACGGGAGCCCTGTATGCCGCGCAGACATTCGCCAATATCCCCGGTTCCGACGGAAGGCGTATCCAGATTGGTTGGGGGCGCGTTTCGCATCCGGGCATGCCGTTCAACAGCCAGATGCTCATCCCTACGGTATTGGAGCTGCG
>JAISDJ010000273.1 GCA_031264865.1 Tannerellaceae bacterium
AATGGTATTCAGGCGTATGGAATCGAGCAAAACGAATTGCCGTTGGTTTACTTCGGCGTATCTATCCCGGCAGGCTCCGTAAGCGAAGCGGCAGACAAAGCCGGCTTAGCCAACCTGACAGCCCAACTGTTACGCGAAGGAACCAAAAACCGGATCCCGGAAGAATTTGAAGATGCTATTAAGAACCTGGGCGCCTCGTTACAGATCTATGCCGGGCAAACAGGCACAGTTATTAATGGGAATTGTTTAGCGAAGAACGTGCCGGCATTGGTTGCCTTAATCAAAGAAATGCTGACAGAACCCCGTTGGGATGAAAAGGAGTTTGAACGCTTGAAACAACAAAACCTGGCCCGCCTGGAAGAGAATAAAGCCCAACCATCCGTTATCGCCTCGAATGTATTCAAGCGCTTACTGTTAGGCGACAACGCTTTTGCCACGCCAATCCTCGGGAAAACAGAAACGGTAAACAATATTACCCTCGACGACGTAAAAAACTTCTACGCCGCTTATTATGGGCCGGAGAAAAGCAGCCTGTTAATTTCGGGCGATTACTCCCGGCAAGATACCGAAAAGGCTTTTGCCCTGTTGGCTGATAACTGGAAAGATATAACGAACCAACCGGTTGTTCTCCCCACATTGCCCGAAGCAATACCGGGAGGTAACCTTTATTTTGTTGATTACCCCGATGCCAAACAATCGGTTATTTTGATTGGGAAAAGGTCGATCAATCGCCTGTCGCCGGATTACTATCCGGCGGAAATCGCCAATTATAAATTAGGAGATGGCGCCGGTTCAGATCTTTTCAGGGTATTGCGCCTTGAAAGAGGATATACCTATGGCGCCTATTCGTATTTCAACTCGTCTAAAGACTACGGGGTATTCACCGCCGGTTCCAGCGTACAAACATCCGTAACGAGAAATGCCATTGAGATATTCAAAGACCTCATCTCCAACTATGGCAATAATTTTACCGACGAGAATCTGGAAACCACCCGCAATGCCCTGCTCCGCAAGCAAAGCAGCGAATATGAAACCATCTGGTCACTACTCCGCATCCTGCAAAACATTGTAATCACAGGCCTGCCCGAAGACTACATGAAACAGGAAGAAGCTACGCTGAAAAGCATCACCACCGGACAAATAAAAGATATCATAGCCAAAGAAATGAACTTCAATGACATGATAATCGTTGTCGTAGGCGATGCAAAAACACAACTGTCAACATTAAAAGACATGGGCTTCGGAGCGCCCATCCTCACCAGGCAGGAATAGGTAATGTTATTTTTATTTCATAACTCCCTACATGCCGGAAGAAGAAAATAAAGAAAAATGGGCTCGGTTCATAGCAGGCGATAAAGAAGCATACGGTTGGATTTATCGAACCAATATTCAGGAACTTTATCGATATGGGCTACGCTTTACGAACAATACAGAGTTAATAAAAGATTGCATCCAGGAAGTTTTCACTACTATTTACAAGAATAGAAAACGCCTGCCTGTCCCCGATAATGTAAACGTGTATCTTTTCGTTTCGTTAAAGAACAATCTTATAAGAACAATGCAGAGGGAATCCTTCTATAAAGATGACCCGGAACCGGTCCCATTTTCTTTAGAGCCAACCGTGGAAGAGCAATATATAGAGCAAGAAACGCAAGGCCTCCGGCAAAAACAGTTGAAAGAAATACTTTCCTTTCTCCCGCCCCGCCAACAAGAGATACTTTATTACCGTTATATTAAAGAACTAAGTTTGGATGAAATATGTTCAATCATGTCGCTCAACTACCAATCCGCCCAGAATCTTATCCAACGCTCACTAAAGAAAATACGGGAGGCATTTCCACATTAAAATAAAAAAAGTTCAACATAAACGAGTATATTTTGCCAACGGATGTATCCTTGGATAAACAACCCTTGGTTTATGAAGGATAATGATATCCATAGAAATGTAAAAGCTTTTATCTCACAATTATTACAAATGGAGCAAAAGGAAGTCTTGAGCGTTGAAGATGAAGACATCCTTTGGAACCGGATTGAAAAAGCAAACCAACAATATACAAAAACAAAACGTACCAGAAGATATATCTTTTCTTCTGGGGTAGCTGCCTCTATTGCTCTCCTGGCCGTCATAGGATGGAATCTCCAACACCGGACACAAGAGATAGAAACGGATTATCTATCCATTATAGATACGGAACCTCAGGAAAATCTACCGTCTTCCAACATCCAACTATTATTATCCGAAAACCAGCGATTATCATTGGATGGTAAAGAAGTAGAAATTGATTATCAACAAGACGGGGATATAATCGTAAATGATGAAAAGCTCGAAGTAAAAGAAGAAGAGGAAAAAACGAAATTCAATCAATTAATTGTCCCGATCGGCAAACGCTCATTCTTAACATTGGCCGACGGCACAAAGATGTGGGTTAACTCTAATACCAGAGTCATTTACCCGGTACAATTCGCCAATGGCAAACGGGAGATATTTGTTGAAGGGGAAATCTTTCTGGATGTAAGTAAAGACGAAAAAATACCGTTTATCGTTAAAACACAAAAAATAGATATCAAGGTATTGGGAACCCAATTTAATGTGTCGACCGCCGACAATGGTTCCATTTCGGAGGTAGTACTCGTAAGTGGAAAAGTAGAAGTAAAAACTAATCTTAATAAAAAAAGTATCTTATATCCCAGTCAGCTATTTTCTTATAATGCTTTAACAGATAAAAGTAATATCAAGGAAGTAGATATATCCGATTATGTAGCCTGGAAAGACGGCTATTATCAATTCCATCAGCAATCCCTGGATATTGTCTTGAAAAAGATAACTAAATTCTATGGGACACAAATAGAATGGGATGAAAATGTAAAAGGATTAACCTGTAGCGGGAAATTAGACCTGAAAGAAGACCTGGCAAGCGTATTGGAAATATTAACAAAAGCTGCGCCGGTTAAGATAAAGAAGCAAAACGAGATAATTCATATTTATGTTAAACCTTAAAACGAGATAGTATGGGTCCGTAAAACAAAAAAGGCCGGACAATACCGGAAATATTGTCCAAGCCCAATTAAAATTAGTACAATTATTTATTACTAACTTAAAATCAGTACAAAGGTATGAAAAAAAACAATTGGTTTAGTCATATAAAAACTAAACATGAAAGATTAGTACGCATTATGAAAG
>JAISDJ010000296.1 GCA_031264865.1 Tannerellaceae bacterium
TATAATCTATTGATAGAAGTTTGGTTTTATAGTCTGATATAATCCACAAATTATTGAAACGAGAATAACCCAAAAAGTTATTTCCCGTTTCAACAATAGATCATCATTCATATGATGAATAGCTTTTTTTGACTTAAATGAACAATTTAAGGCTTTTTGCTTGCATTGCAACATAGAAACTCACGTTAATATAAATATTTTTTTATATTTCCTCTATAAAACTTTTGTTTTCTTATTGGACGCGCTTATAAATCACGATTTTTATGTAAGTTTGTACAAAATAATAAACGAACTGATGAAAAATAAGCAGGTTTTCGTTATTTTATCTTTTATAGTAGTAGTATTACTGTCTACATCTTGTGGGACAAGTAAGCGTAGTGTTCCGGCTGAAATGAATACGCCAAAAGAACTATCCCGCAAGTTTGGCCTGCCGGTTACAACTAAAGATAATTTGCATTTATATACAGAAGCCTCCAAATGGTTGGGAGTAAAACATAAATATGGGGGTAATACCAAAAAAGGTGTTGACTGTTCTGGTTTAGTGGTGCAAATCTACACGGAAGTTTACGGAAAGAATTTAAAACGTTCTTCCGCCGACATGTTAAAATATAACTGTAAGAAAGTGAGTAGAGGAAGATTACAGGAAGGAGATCTGGTATTTTTTCGAACAGGCAATGGCAAAAAAAAGATCCCGAATCATGTGGGGATTTATCTTAAAAATCAGCATTTCGTACATACAAGTAGTTCCAAAGGCGTTATTGTAGGCGATTTGAACGACCCTTATTATTTACGGAATTGGATAACCGGCGGAAGGGTAAAATAAGTATTCCTAATTTGTTTATGCAATTCATTGGTAGTTGGGTAAAATATTATGATAAATTGTTACTTTTGCAATCTAAATCATTTATAAACAGGAAAGATGGTTGTTGCCATTATAAAATATAATGCGGGGAATATTTATTCGGTTGATTATGCCTTGAAACGTTTGGGAATCGTTCCTGTTGTTACAGCAGAACCTGAAGTTTTACAGAAAGCAGATAAAGTAATTTTTCCGGGGGTTGGCGAAGCTCGTACAACCATGAATTATCTGAAAGATACGAAATTGGATTTGTTAATCAAAGATTTACGACAGCCCGTTTTGGGTATTTGCTTAGGAATGCAGTTAATGTGTAAGTATTCCGAAGAAGGGGAAGCCGACTGTCTGAATATTTTTGATGTTGAAGTCAAACGTTTTATTCCTCAAAAACACGAAGACAAAGTACCTCACATGGGTTGGAATACATTATCAACTGTTGAAAAGGGGCTTTTTACAAAAGAACAGGATAGGCAGTTTGTTTATTTTGTGCATAGTTATTATGTGCCTGTAAATAGTTATACAGCTGCAACTACGGAGTATATTTTACCCTTTAGCGCTGCTCTGCAAAAAGACAATTATTATGCAACTCAGTTCCATCCTGAGAAAAGTGGAGCAGTGGGTGAAAAGATATTAGAAAAATTTTTAAGATTATAAGTAAAGTATGATTGAACTGATCCCGGCTATTGATTTAATCGACGGAAAGTGCGTGAGGCTTACCCAAGGAAACTACGATACAAAGAAAGTATATAATGAAGATCCATTAGAGGTAGCTAAAATGTTTGAGGATCATGGTTTACGTCGGTTGCATTTAGTAGATTTAGACGGCGCCCGCAAAGGTTGCATCGTTAATTATCGTGTGCTGGAGAAAATTGCCGCACGTACCTCGCTTATTATCGATTTTGGCGGAGGGCTTACGCATGAAGACGACTTGGAAATAGCATTTGAAAGTGGAGCTCAAATGATTACAGGTGGTAGCATTGCCGTAAAAGATCCTGAAATGTTCATCTCGTGGATAAATAAATATGGCAATCAAAAGATCATACTTGGAGCAGACGCCCGAAATAACAAAATAGCGGTGAGCGGCTGGGAAGAAACAACAGAGAAAGAGATTGTTTCTTTTATACAGGAATACTATGATAAAGGTATAAGAAAAGTTATCAGTACCGATATCAGTCGGGACGGTATGCTGGAAGGGCCTGCGATTGATCTATACAAGCCAATAAAAGAGGCTTTACCTTATTTATATGTGATAGCAAGCGGAGGGGTAAGCTCGGTTGCAGATATTGAGAAACTGGAAGAAGCCGGAATACCCGGTGTTATTTTCGGAAAGGCCATTTATGAAGGACGTATTCAGTTGAAAGAATTGATACGATTTACGGATAACTATGACGACTAAAAATATGTTGGCAAAAAGAATTATTCCCTGTCTGGATATAAAAGACGGAACAACGGTAAAGGGGGTAAATTTTGTGAATTTCCGCAATGCCGGCGATCCTGTGGAATTAGGGGCTCAATATAGCCGTGAAGGCGCAGATGAACTGGTATACCTGGATATTACAGCCTCGCATGAAGGACGCAAGACTTTTACGGAATTGGTGCGTAAAGTAGCAGCTTGTATAAATATCCCTTTTACAGTAGGAGGAGGAATTAATGAGATGAAAGACGTAGATCGTCTACTTAATGCCGGGGCCGACAAAGTATCTATTAATTCTGCCGCACTTCGTAATCCTCAATTAGTAGAGGAAATTGCAAAAAACTTTGGAAGTCAGGTTTGCGTAGTGGCCATTGATGCCAATTATGAGCATGACAATTGGATTTGTTATTTGAACGGAGGACGTATTCCTACCGATAAATATCTGTACGATTGGGCTGTTGAAGTTGAAAATCTCGGAGCCGGCGAAATTCTATTTACCAGTATGACGCATGATGGTGTGAAAACAGGATATGCCAATGAGGCGTTGGCTGCGTTGGCCAATCAATTGCACATACCTATCATTGCTTCGGGCGGCGCCGGAGAAAAAGAGCATTTCCGCGATGTGTTTACATTAGGGAAAGCAGATGCAGCCTTGGCAGCCAGTGTCTTTCATTTTGGAGAAATAGGGATAACAGACTTAAAACAATATCTGTTAAGAGAAGGTGTTAATGTACGAATATAAAGGAAATTAAACAGATGAATTTAGATTTTAACAAGGCAGAAGGATTGATTCCTGCTATTATCCAAGATAATAAAACGAATAAAGTATTGATGTTAGGCTTTATGAATGAAGAAGCTTATCAACAAACAAAAGAAACAGGGAAAGTAACTTTCTTTAGCCGTACTAAAAACCGTTTGTGGACGAAAGGTGAAACAAGCGGGAACTTCTTATCAGTTAAGCAGATACTGATAGACTGCGATAGGGATACGTTACTAATAAAAGCAGATCCGGCCGGTCCTGTTTGTCATACCGGAAATGATACTTGCTTTGGAGAGCAAAACAGAGAAGACGTTATGTTTCTGAAATATCTTCAGAACTTTATCGAACAGCGCAGACAAGAAATGCCTGAAGGTTCGTACACTACTTCTTTATTTACAAAAGGTGTGAACCGCATGGCCCAGAAAGTAGGAGAAGAGGCTGTAGAGACAGTGATCGAGGCAACGAATGGTACGGAAGAAGGCCTTATTTATGAAGCTTCCGACATGATTTATCATCTGATTGTATTGCTTACCAGCAAAGGACTTCGTATAGAAGACTTGTCGCGCGAATTGATGAGAAGACATAAAGAATAAACGTATGGAAAATGATCTATTGCTCCAGTTGGATAATATAGAAATAAACCGTGACGAAAATGTTATTTTACGGGATGCTTCGCTTACGCTTCATAACAGGGAATTTTTGTATGTAATCGGTAAAGTTGGTTCAGGGAAAAGCAGTTTGTTGAAATCCTTATATTGTGAGGTGCCGTTGAGTGGGGGGTATGCCCATTTAATGGAATATGATCTTCTAAAAATTAAACGGAAAGAAATACCTTATTTGCGTAGGAAACTGGGAATTGTATTTCAAGACTTTCAACTGTTAACAGACCGTACCGTTGTGAGAAACTTAGAGTTCGCATTAAAAGCTACCGGTTGGACGAAAAAAGATGAAATTTCAGATCGTATAGACGATGTGCTCCACCGGGTAGGAATGCCGAATAAAGGGTACAAAATGCCTCATGCGTTATCGGGAGGCGAACAACAACGCATTGTTATTGCTCGTGCTTTATTAAATGAACCCCGGCTGATATTGGCTGATGAACCTACCGGAAATCTCGATCCTGAGACGAGCGCTCAGATTGTACAACTTCTTCATGATATATGTAAAAAAGGAACAGCAGTAATAATGACTACCCATAATTATACACTTGTTCGTAATTTCCCTGCACGTGTAGTGAAATGCGAGAATAGCTGCCTTAGTGATATCGGAGAATAATTTTTTATATAACTTTGCAGTATTTTTAGAGTAAAAAAGAATTATTTAATACAGTAAAAGATGAAGGTTTTAAAATTTGGCGGTACTTCTGTAGGCTCAGCACAAAGAATGAAAGACGTTGCGAAGTTAATTACAGCGGAAAAGCATAACATCGTTGTATTATCCGCCGTATCGGGTACTACGAATTCATTGGTCGAAATTTCCGATTATTTGTACAAGAAGAATCCCGATGGCGCTAACGAAATAATCAACAAGCTCGCAATTACCTATTATAAACATGCAGACGAGCTTTACAGCGCTACAGAATATAAACAGAGAGCTAAAGAATTGATATCTTATCATTTCGATTATATACGTACTTTTACCAAAGACCTTTTTACACTATTTGAAGAACGTGTTGTATTAGCGCAAGGAGAATTAATCTCAACAGGTATGATGAATTTATATCTGAATGAATTAGGTGTAAAATCGGTTCTTTTACCCGCATTAGACTATATGCGTACAGATAAAAATGCAGAACCCGATCCTATCTATATTAAAGAAAAGCTTTCTGTTTTGCTGTCCGAAAATAAAGAGGCCGATTTATATATTACCCAAGGATATATTTGCAGGAATGCTTATGGTGAGATAGACAATCTTCAGCGCGGAGGTAGTGATTACACCGCCTCATTAATTGGAGCGGCTGTTCATGCCAATGAGATTCAGATCTGGACAGATATTGATGGAATGCATAATAACGACCCACGTTATGTAGAGAATACGTCGCCCGTTCGTCAACTTCATTTTGAAGAAGCTGCCGAATTAGCTTATTTTGGAGCAAAAATACTGCACCCTACCTGCATTCTTCCAGCCAAGCTAAATAACATTCCGGTTCGTCTATTGAATACGATACAACCGGAGGCGCCGGGAACATTGATCTCTAATGAAACGGAAAAAGGTAAAATTAAGGCTGTAGCGGCAAAAGACAATATTACAGCGATTAAAATTAAAAGCGGCCGTATGTTGCTGGCTACCGGTTTTCTTCGTAAAGTATTCGAAATATTTGAAAATTACCAAACCCCTATTGATATGGTTACTACATCGGAAGTAGGGGTATCATGTACTATCGACAATCGTAAACGTTTGGACGAAATAGTAGACGACCTTAAAAAATACGGAACAGTAACGGTAGATGAAGATTTGGTTATCATCTGTGTCGTTGGTGATTTGGAATGGGATAATGTAGGCTTTGAAGCAAGTATTGTAAATGCATTAAAAGATATTCCCGTACGAATGATTTCCTACGGAGGAAGCAATTACAATGTTTCTTTATTGGTTAAATCATCTGATAAGAAAAGAGCGTTGCAGGCATTAAGCCGGCATTTGTTTAATTAATCGAATTATGAACTTTGTACGGATATGCTAAAAGGAACTTTTCCCATTGAAAAATTTAAAACACTTCAGACTCCCTTCTATTATTATAATGTAGAATTGCTGAAAGAAACGCTGAACGTGGTAAAAAGTGAGGCTGATAAATATAATTATCACATACACTATGCTATAAAGGCTAATGCCAATCCTCGTATACTTTCCATCATAGCAGAAAATGGTTTAGGAGCTGATTGTGTGAGCGGCGGAGAAATACAGGCAGCATTAGACGCAGGTATTCCTTCCGAACGAATTGTTTTTGCCGGAGTTGGAAAGGCTGATTGGGAAATTAATGTAGGACTGGACAATCATATTTTCTGTTTTAATGTAGAATCATTAGCCGAACTAAAAGTAATCGATGAGCTTGCCGCTATAAAAGGAAAAGTGGCGGCAATTGCTTTACGTATTAATCCGGAGGTTGATGCGCATACACATGCAAAAATAACAACCGGGATGAAAGAAAATAAGTTTGGGATCAATCTGGGACAACTAAATGCCGTAATCGACGATTTATTGCAGATGAAGCATGTGAAGTTGATAGGTATCCATTTTCATATCGGTTCGCAAATTACGGATTTATCCTCTTTTCAGAATCTATCTATTCGGGCGAATGAAATACAGGAAGATTTAGAAGCGCGCGGAATACACATTGAAAATGTAAATTTCGGAGGCGGATTAGGTATTGATTATTACCATCCGAATCATTTGCCTATTCCGGCGTTTGATAATTATTTTGCTGTTATTAATAAATTATTGAAAGTACGTCCCGGGCAGAAAATTCATTTTGAACCGGGCCGTTCAATCGTAGCTCAATGTGGTTCGCTAATATCACAGGTATTATATGTGAAAGAAGGAGAAACTAAGAATTTTGCTATTTTAGATGCCGGTTTTACGGAGTTGATACGTCCGGCTATGTATGATGCATACCATCGGATTGAAAATATTTCAAGCAATGAAGATAGTACGTTGTATGATGTTGTAGGCCCTATCTGTGAATCTTCGGATGTGTTTGGAAAAGAGGTGGAATTAAACAAAGTACATCGGGGCGATTATATAGCTTTACGTTCTGCCGGCGCTTATGGCGAGATAATGGCATCTCAATACAATTGCCGTAAACTACCAGAGTCTTACTTTTCCGATACCCTATAATGTAAGTGATGGAACGATTCCTGATATTTAATTTTCTTGAGTTGATATTAATAGGTAGCACGATTATGCTATTGGTAGTGCAGCTATTATATTACCTGATAAGTTATAGCCGTCCTTATAAGAAGATGCGGATATCGGATAAGGATAGCGTATCGGAAACCACTCTACCGGTATCTGTTATTGTTTACTCTAAGAACGAATCTTATAATCTCGAAAAATATCTGCCGTCACTTTTGTCGCAAGATTATCCTTTGTATGAAGTGATCGTTATAAACGACGGCTCTACCGATGAAAGTGACGATATACTCAAACTCTTTGAAAATGATTATAAGCATTTATATCACACTTTCACCCCTCAGGAATCAAGATATCTTAGCCGTAGGAAGCTATCTCTTACCCTCGGAATAAAGGCTGCAAAGAATGATATCCTGTTATTTACAGAAGCCGATTGCTATCCTCCTAGTAAAGACTGGATCCGAACGATGGTTCGAAATTATACAAATGAAACAGATCTTGTTTTAGGTTTTTGTGCATATACGGAAAATAAAGGATTTCTTCATAAGTTGATTGCATATGATAATTTGATAAATGGACTGGAATATATATCATCTGCTCTGAAAAATAATCCGTTTGGCGGGAATGGTAAAAACCTATCGTACCGGAGACAGTTATTTTTTGAACATAAGGGATTCAGTAAATCGTTGAGCCTTCATGCAGGAGATGATGATTTATTTGTTAATGAAACAGCCAACAGTTTGAATACGCGTGTGGAATATTCGAAAGATAGCATTACGAAAATGGCTCCGGTTGAACGGTTTACTATCTGGAAAAGCATGAAAATATCCCGGGCGGCTACACAACATCATTATAAAGGACGGCAGTTGTTTTTCTATCGAACGGAAAAAGCTACATCTCTTTTGTTTTTACTTGCCACTATTGCTTCGGTTGTTTCGGGATTAGTAGGTAATCCTATCGTAACCGGAATAGCGCTGTTATGCTACATCCTATTATTTGCCACAAAAGTTGTTGTATTGAAGAAATCGGCTAAGATGTTACAACAAAAAATGAGCATTGCCCTACTACCTCTATTAGAGATAATCCAGCCCTTATTCGAGCTATATATCTATATATATCGAGTATTCAGAGGTAAAAAAGATTATACATTTACAATCGGTAATAAATAAATACCTTGTTTATTCGAAACGTATACTCCGCGCCGGTTCTATTTTGCTGATCAGGTGAGAAGGTCCCAGCATCATCAACATAGACGCGGCCAATGTCCCTATATTTATTATAATAAGCGACTGGATACTCAAATCGATCGGGACGGCATCCAGATAGTAAGTCTCCGGATCTAGCCTTATGAGATGCGTGTAATGTTGGATGGCGCAGAGGAGTATCCCTATTATATTCCCCCATAACATTCCTTTCCCGATAAGAAAAAAGGAAACATACAAGAATACCTTACGAATACCGGCATTGTTCTGCCCTAATGCTTTGAGGATACCAATCATGTTTGTCCGTTCCAGAATGATAATGAGTAATCCCGATATCATCGTAAAACCGGCAACAACCATGATGATGATGATAATAACAACTACGTTCATATCTAACACATCCAACCAGTTAAATATCATTGGATTCAGATCTTTGACAGAACGGACGAAATAGGAGTTTCCCTGCCTGTCGGTTTTTTCCGCCATATAGAAAAAAAGATCTTCAGCCGTTTGATCCAACTTGTCGTAATCATCAACCAATAATTCCAAACCACTTGCCAGGTCGTTATCCCATCCGTTTAATCTACGAACCTGCTTAATGTCGCATATCACAAATAATTTATCATAATCCGTAAATCCCGTTTCGTAAATCCCGGTTATTGTAAACCTGCGCGCTCTTATATCCTCCTGTACGAAATAGGAAAGAACAGAATCTCCTACCGTTAATTGTAGTAAATCCGCCAGGTATCGCGAGATAATTATATCCGTAGAGTTCTTCTTAGGATCTATTGTAAACAGTTCCCCTTCTTTTAAATTGTTGCGGAGAAACGTCCAATCAAACTGCTCATCAACTCCTTTAAGGACAATTCCCTGAAAATCCGTTTCCGTTTTTAATATACCAGGTTTGGTAGCATAGGGTTCTACGTGGCGTATGCCCGGATAAGCGTATAGTTCGTTAATCAGCGTATCGCTTATGGCAATAGGGGTAGATTCGTAGGAAGTATTGCTATCGAAATTAGTTAGTTGGATATGAGAACCAAAACCAATTACTTTATTCCGTACTTCTTTCTTAAAACCAATAATAATAGCAACCGAAAGAATCATAACAGCCAATCCCAATGCTATACCTATCATAGCAATGCGAACAGCCGGAGGAGTAACCTGTTGGTCATTCTCTTTACTGAAATGTATCCTTTTCGCTATGAAAAGTTCAAAACTCCTCATAATTGATTATATCTTTCCAATGCTTTTGCTAGCACAATCAATGCTTTTGCCAGATCTTCTTTATTTAAGACATAAGCAATACGCACCTGATTTTGTCCGATATCAGGCGTTGTATAGAAGCCCGAGGCCGGAGCCATCATAACGGTTTGTCCTTCATACTCAAATTCACTCAAACACCAGGCGCAAAACTTATCGGCGTTATCAACAGGAAGTTTTGCCACCGTATAAAATGCGCCCATAGGCAAAGGAGAATAACATCCCGGAATACGATTCAATCCTTCGATAAGAAAATCCCGGCGTTGAATATATTCGTTATATACCTCATCCATATATGAATCGGGGGTATCAAGGGATGCCTCGGCAATGATCTGGCCAATTAAGGGCGGACTTAACCTTGCCTGGCACCATTTCATTACATTTTCCCTGATCTGTACGTTTTTTGTAATAATAGCTCCTATACGTATCCCACATTCGCTATACCGTTTGGATACGGAATCTACCAATACTACATTATTTTCTATTCCTTTTAAATGGAAAGAAGATATATAAGGAACATCCGTATAACAAAACTCACGGTACACCTCGTCGGAGAAAAGAAATAAATCATATTTTTTTACGATATCGCGTATTTGATTCATCTCCTCTTGTGTGTAGAGATAACCCGTCGGATTATTCGGATTACATATCAGAATAGCCTTGGTTTTAGGGGTGATCAAAGCCTCAAATTTCTCTATCGAAGGGAGAGCAAAACCATCCTCAATGTGTGAAGGTATTGTTTTAATTACGGCGCCGCTTGAAATAGCAAAAGCCATGTAATTGGCATAAGCCGGTTCGGGAACAATAATCTCATCACCGGGATCAAGACAAGCCATAAACGAAAAGAGAACGGCTTCCGAACCTCCGGTAGTGATGATAATATCTTCTACATTCACATGAATGTTGAATTTAGCATAGTATTGTACCAATTTCTCACGAAAACTAAGAATACCTTCACTTGGCGAATATTCCAACACTTTACGGTCTACATGCTTTAATGATTCCATCGCGACTTGAGGCGTAGGCAAATCGGGCTGTCCGATATTCAGGTGATATACTTTGATAACTTTTGCTTTAGCCTTATTGGCGAGCGGAACGAGCTTACGGATAGGAGACGCCGGCATATTGACTCCCCGTTGTGAGATATTGGGCATTTTGTAATAATTAGTAATTAAAAAATGACTATTCGATTAAAAAATGGCACAAATGTAATGATTTATTAATGATTAATGATCAACCAACCGGTTAAATTCCGGGAGGAGGAGAATCTTTACTGGCATGCATCGTAGACACAAAAGCATTCGAATCTATCTCCTTTATCTCATTTTTAAGGCGTGGAAGGTCTTTTCGTTCGGCTATTGTAAATATGATTTCCTTTTCTTTTCCTTCATACATGCCTTTACCATGCAGGAATGTTCCTCTCATACCCATTTTATCAACGATAAGTTCTTTGATTTCTTGTGTTTTTTGAGAGACAATAAAGACAGCCCTGCTCGGATTTTCCGTCTGAAACATTTCTACCACCTTCCCATATACAAAAATAGTAAACCAAGAATACAAAGGAACAGCCCAATCCCGGAATACAAGTAAGCCCAATAATACAATGGCAGAGTCAAGTATAATGATCGTATTGCTAACCTTTATATTTGTATCCAGCGCAATAATTCTTGCCAGTACGTCTGTTCCTGCACTTGTACTGTGTGCCCTGAATACGCAAGTTACACCCAATCCTAAAATAGCTCCGCCGTAGAAGCAGGCTATAAACCGGTCATTCTCCACTAAAGGAGTATCGCCTAATAGAAATGATAACGAATCGGTAAAGGCGGAGATCAGTAAGAATGTTACGATTGTTTTCGGACCGGAAGACAGCCCTAGCTTTTTCATTGCCAATATCAGCAAAGGTATATTAAAGCATAACGCCGTAGCTCCCATAGGTAAACCATCCGGGAAAAAAGAGAACATCCCTTTTGTCACATAATGAATTACAATGGAGATACCATACACCCCTCCGGGAACAATTTTGTACGGAGCAAGAAATACAACATAACTTAGCGCTTGCAAAAAGGAGCCGAGGACAATCAAGGAATAGTCACCTACTGTTTGTTTCAGCATAGCTTTGGTCGATAATAGTTGCTTTTGTGCCATGATTTAATAATAGCCTATTTAGTTAATCCGACAAAGTTAGATAAAAAATAAAAAAGATACCGGACTATTAGAAAAAAGGCAGGCATGAAATTTTATCGGCCGGTGAATACTATCTAAATTTGCATACATTTGCATCCTTTATATTATCAATCCTACAAACTGATTTCAATGATGAAGAGATTACTTATAATAATATGTCTGATTAATAGCATATTTCAAGTTGAAGCCACCTATACCGGGCGGGTATTTATCGATAAAAACAAAAACGGAATAGCAGACAAGGACGATAAAGCATTAGAGAACGTCATGGTGTCGGATGGGCTTCATGTTGTGAAAACGGCGGCCGACGGTTCTTTTCGTTTACCGGGACATAGCAAAGAACGATTTATTTTTATTACAACTCCTTCGGGATATAAAACGGATAACAGGCACTATATCCCCATCGACAAAGAAAGAACGATTTATAACTTTGGGCTGCAACCTTATGACGGAGGCATTCAAAAGGATGGTAAGCATACATTTATACATATCTCCGATACGGAAATATTCAATACAGACAGACACGAAGACTGGATTAACAACTTACGCGATTATGCCCGTAATGAAAGCGCAGCCTTTATTATCCATACCGGAGATATATGCTACGAAAAGGGATTAAGAGAGCATATTACTCTTATGAACACCAATAATATGGGATGTCCTGTCTTTTATTGCATCGGGAATCATGACCTTATAAAGGGTACGTATGGCGAAGCGTTGTATGAAGAAATATATGGCCCTGTCTTCTATTCTTTTGAGGCGGGTAACACGCATTATATCGTCACCCCTATGTTGGAAGGAGATTATACGCCTTCCTACACCAAAGAGGATGTGTACCAATGGCTACAAAACGACCTCCGGCAGGTTCCGCTTGGTAAACCTGTCATTCTTTTTAATCATGATTTGTTCACCCATTCGGAAATGATTAACCTGAACATGCCTACTCTTAAAGCCTGGATTTACGGACACCGACACATGAATTACATGAAAAAACAAGGGGATGTATATACAATATGCACAAATTCGCTTGATAAAGGGGGGATCGACCACTCCACGGCTGCATTCCGAGTTATAGACGTAGACCATAGAGGTAATGTATCAAGCCGGCTTCGATATACTTATTTAGATAAACATCTGGAAATTGCTACGCCCGGGAATGACGGATTTCCGGTTTCAGGCTCCGGAAGCGTACCGCTTACGGTAAATGTATATCATTCTTCATCTCCTGTAAAAGAGGTGGTCTATACCTGTTATGCCGATGGAAAGAGACTGTTTTCCAAACAAAAATTAGCACAGAAAACCGATTGGACATGGAAAGAGAATGTACCGTTAGGCCATCAGCCAACAGGAAAGGCAATAACCATCAGGGTTACGGCTACCTTCCGAAACGGGGAAACTGCGGAAAAAGAAGTTCGTTTCATACATGCAAGTCGCAAGCCACAAACGTATTTGAAAGACAACTGGACCAATCTTCTGAATAATCCGGAACACAACGGCGTTAGTAGCTCCTCGGCAATAACTCCTCCTCTTAAAATGGCCTGGACTACCAATCTGGGCGCTAACGTTTACATGACTTCACCCATTATCTATAAAGGAAAAATATTTATCGCTTCCGTAGACGAAAACCTGAAAGGGCAAGCCTTCATTTATGCACTGAACGGACAAACAGGAGAGATTGTCTGGAAATATGCCGTACACAATTCCATTAAAAATACGATTGCCGTAGAGGATGATTTAGTCTTTGCCCAAACGGCTCAGGGAAGTCTTTATGCCTTGAAGACAGAAGATGGCAGTCTGAAATGGGGAAAACAGTTACTCGTTGACGGTATGCTTGCTCTGACAGAGGGATTGGTCGTTTCAAACGGAGTTGTTTATGCCGGAACAGGCAACGGATTGTACGCCTTGAATGCCCAAACAGGCGAACGTATCTGGCAAAATAAAGGATGGCGACAAGGAGAAGGGGCTACGGCCACGCTTACCCTAGGGAAAGGAATGTTAATCGGTTCGTCTCAATGGAAAGGATTATATGGCAACGATGCTCAAACGGGCGAACTGAAATGGCATCTTAGTCGAAGTGGTATCAATAACCGGGGCGCTTCGGCTACCATACATGAAAACTTACTTTACATTACGGCAGGCAAATCGCTCTTTATCATTGATCCCCTGACGGGAAATATCGCCGTACGCAAAGAATATCCTTTTAGTGTGGATGTAACCTCTACCCCACTCCTCACCGATAAAGAAATCATCTTCGGATCGGCCAATAACGGACTAATCGCCGTAGATAAAGAAACGCTGGACATCAAATGGCAGTATCAAACAGAAGACGCCCTTGTCTATACGTCTCCCTACACCCGTAAACCTTCTGCAACCATAGAAACAAGCCCGGTTTTATCCGGGGATATCGTCTACTTCGGAGCTTCCGACGGAACCCTTTACGGTGTCAATAAAGAAAATGGAGCGCTTGTATGGAAACATGCTACCGGAGCTCCCGTTTTCGGTTCGGTTGCCCTGTCGGGAAACACCCTGGTTGCAGCCGACTTCGGAGGAAATATATATACATTCGTTACCCAATAATGATTCGATAAATCTTCCACGTATTATTTATTAATCAGGCATACAAAAAATTCTTACCAGAATGGAATAAGATATATGTATTATTACTACTTTTGGAGCATTTTGAAACTAATATTCTGTAAGAGTACATATTATTTAGTAGAATTATCTTAAAAAATACATGAATCATTAAAAAACACTGACATTATGACTATTGGAATTCCAAAAGAAATTATGCTTGGAGAAGCTCGTGTGGCTGCCAGTCCGGAAACTGTAAAGAAATTCATTACCGACGGAGCAGCTGTTTTAGTTGAACATAAAGCCGGAGAAGGCTCTTTTTATTTTGACGATGATTACAAAGCAGCCGGTGCGCAGATCATTACTTCGGTAGAAGAATTGTTTGAAAAAGCGGATTTAATTCTTAAAGTAAAAGAACCACTTTTCAATACCGATTGTAATAAACACGAGGTAGACCTGATGCATGAAGGGCAATACCTGATAACATTTATACATCCGGCCTCTCCGGTTAATCACGAAATGGTAAACCGGCTGGCAGCGAAAGGCGTTATTAGCATGACCCTCGACGGAGTTCCACGTATATCACGCGCTCAAAATATGGATGCGCTAACTTCCATGAGTACATGTGCCGGATACAAAGGGATACTGTTAGCGGCCAACGCCATGCCTAAGTTCGTACCTCCCATGTTTACGGCCGTTGGTTCTGTCCAGCCGGCTAAAGTATTGGTTATCGGGGTTGGAGTAGGAGGTTTACAGGCCTTGGCTACGGCTAAACGATTAGGGGCTATAACATATGCTACGGATATTCGTCCGGCTGCCTTGGAACAGGCACAGAGTTTGGGCGCTAAAGTAGTAGATACAGGCGTTCCGGCAGAGATGGCAATTGCAGAAGGTGGTTATGCCAACGAATTATCCGAAGAATGGTTATCAAAAGAACGCGAAAAACTGCGCGAAATGATGAAAGATATGGACATCGTATTCTGTAGCGCATTGGTTCCCGGTAAAATAGCGCCTGTATTAATTACGGAAGAGATGGTAAAAGAGATGAAGAATGGTTCTGTAATTGTAGACATCTCCATAGATCAGGGTGGCAATTGCAAAATAACACCTCCGGGAAAAACAGAGGTAAAACATGGCGTAACATTGATAGGTATTAAGAATATACCGGGCATGTTGCCTACCAGCGCTACCTGGATGTTTTCCAACAATGTTTATAATCTTGTTAAGTATCTAACCAAAGATGGCAAAATAGCTTTGGATCTGTCTGATGAGATTGTAAAATCAATTTTAGTATCCATTCAGGGTAAAGTAGTACACACCGGGGCTTTGGAAGCCATGAATAAACACTGAAACGCTCATGAATCCGATTTATTTAGTTTTGATATTCTTACTATCCTCTGTTGTAGGCTATTTTATCATCAAAAATGTACCGAGCCTACTGCATACCCCTCTTATGACGGGGATGAACGCCTTATCCGGCGTATGCCTTTTAGGTGCCGTGATTTCTGTAGGCTATTCTTACCTGGCGGGAGGTGCAGGACTCATTACCGGACAGCTATTCGGCGGAATAGCTGTTGTCTTGGCCACAGTAAATGTGGTAGCCGGATTTGGCGTAACGCATCGCATGCTTAAAATGTTTAATCCCAAAGAAAAAAAAGCTGAGAAATGATAACGGAAACAGTCTATTACATCATTTGTGTAATTCTTTCTCTTCTCTCTTTGTTGGGAATATCGATGATGAGCAAAGTTCCTACGGCTGTTCGTGGTAATCTGTTGCTTTCATTTTGTCTACTGGCAGGATGTGTGGTTACTTTATTGTATTATCAGATCGTTGAGGTAGGAACTATTTATGCGTTCATATTGGTGGGGAGTATGATAGGCGCTATTCTTGCTTATAAAGTACATATGATGGAGATGCCTCAAACAGTAGCCATGCTGAATGGGTTGGGAGGATTGGCCGGAGGTATTGTAGGGGCGCTGACGCTTATCCATATCGGCGTAAAACCGTCGGCATATCCGGTGTTCGTAAACGTAACGGCTACCTTGGCTGTTGTTGTAGGGATGGTTACTTTTGTAGGAAGCATGGTGGCTGCCGGGAAACTACATCGTTTACTTCCTCAGAAACCTGTTGTTTGGAAGAATCATCAGTTACTTACAATCCTGTTCATGATGGGTTCCGTAGCATCTGTTGTTTTGGCTTTCTTTATAGGAAAAGAGGTGGGTATGCTGTCTAATAGTTACTTCATATTGGCGTTAGCTGTCGTCTTCGGTTCGCTTTTCGGATTAGCCTTTGCGATCCGTGTAGGTGGAGCGGATATGCCGGTTACCATATCACTGCTTACTTCTCTTGCCGGGGTAGCTGCTGCTATTGCCGGAATGGCTATCGGTGATTTGTTGGTGGTTTCCATTGGGGGAATCGTTGGTTCGTCCGGTTTGCTGTTGACACAAATCATGTGTCGTGCGATGAATCGGAACCTGATGGTTATTTTAACGGGAAAAACATCTGTCGAACCGGCTATAGTTGATACAAATGAGTTACCGGAAGAGAAGGAAGATAGCGTTGTACCGGAAAATAAATCAAGTGAAATAGCTCTCGGCGATCTGTTGATATCAGCCAAACGCGCTATTATTGTACCCGGTTACGGCATGGCGCTTGCACAGGCGCAACATCAGGTTCGCCAGCTTGCCGACTTGCTGGAAGCTCAGGGGACAGACGTTAAGTATGCCATTCATCCGGTAGCCGGACGCATGCCGGGGCATATGAACGTATTACTTGCTGAGGCCGATGTGGCCTACGACCGGTTGTACGAGATGGACAGTATTAACGATGATTTTAAAGAGACCGATATCGTAGTTGTTATCGGCGCCAATGATGTGCTGAATCCTGCGGCAAGAGATGCCAAAGGCACGCCTATTTATGGTATGCCTGTATTGAATGTAGACCAGGCCAGGCATATAATTATCTGTAATTTTGATACGAAACCAGGCTATGCCGGTGTTCCGAATCCTCTTTACGAGATGGCGGATAAAGTAACCATGATGCTTGGCGACGCTAAAGAATCGTTAGCTGAATTGCAAAAATATCTTTAGACTTTCGCTATAACAACAACTTAATTTGCACAAAACATTCAAAAATGTGCAGCATTTAATAATATTAATTATATTTGCTGCCGTTTTGTTATGACTAAAAAGTCATTTTAAGCGTTATATTAACTAATAATGAAAGTATGAAAAAGATTATTACTTTAGCATGCGCCGCCATGCTTCCTTTGTCGTATACCGCGGCCGAAGGTTATCAAGTGAATTCACAAAGCGCCAAGCAGGCTGGTATGGGCCATGTAGGTGTTGCTATGAAACTGGGCGCCGAAAGTATGCATTTTAATCCTGCCGGACTTGGTTTTTTAGATAAAACAATTGATTTGTCGGCCGGTATATCCGGTGTTTTTTCCAGTGGAGAATACACGAAAGGAAATTATAAACACAAACCAGACAACGACCCGAGTACCCCTCTTTATTTCTATGCCGGATTTAAAATATATGATTTTATGTCGGCCGGCATAAGCGTTACCAATCCTTATGGCAGCGCCATGAATTGGGGGAAAAACTGGACAGGCTCTCATCTTATCCAGGATATTTCATTAAAATCATTCTCTATTCAGCCTACATTGGCTTTTAAAATTGGCGATCATCTCAGCTTAGGCGCCGGTATGATGATGATGTTTGGCGACTTTTCATTAAGCCGCGCCCTTATTGCATCCGATGATTTAGCGGCAGTTGCACAGATGATGCCGGAATTGCAGCCTATTGCCGCTAAATATAAAGACATCACTCCCGTGGGAGCCACCTTATCGGGTAATGCCGGCGTAAGGTTAGGATTCAACGTAGGAGCCATGTATGATATAACAGAGCAGCTTACGGTGGGTGTTTCTTATCGCTCAAAAGTAAAAATGAAAGTGCCCGAAGGAACAGCCGAACTATCCTATGCCAATGAATTGGAACTGAAACCGATATTAGGCACTATGATTCCTCCGTTAGACCAAGGCACATTTGAGGCCGAATTACCTTTGCCTTCGAACTTAAACGTGGGTATCAGCTACAAACCAATTGAAAGGCTTATGCTTTCCGGCGAAGTCCAATTCGTAGGATGGGGAGCCTATAAGGAATTGAATGTTCAATTCAGGCAAGAAGGTTTGAAAGAAGGATATAGTATTTCGGCAAAAAAAGAGTATAAAAACAGTCGTATTTACCGTATTGGCGGCCAATATGCTACAACAGACCGTTTAGATCTCCGTTTAGGATTCTACTTTGATGAATCGCCTGTTAAAGACGAGTTCTTAAATCCGGAAACGCCAAGTATGAATAAACTGGGCACAACGGTAGGGCTTAGTTTTCGTCCATTAGAAAAATTATCTGTCGACGTAGCCTTATCCTATGTCACAGGTTTCGGACGCGATGGTTCCTACACTGATATAAGCCCGGTAACTAAACAACCAAGAGTTTTCGACGGACATTACAAAATTCGCGCATTCACCCCATCTATAGGGCTGGCTTATTCGTTTTGAATAGGTAATTGAAAGTATAGCGGCTAAATAACTATTCCGGTTTTAAAACATTTTTTTCTGGAGATCTATTGCCGCTTGAAAAAATTGTTCGTAGATTTGCAGTAGAATTTATTATAGCGGCTAAATAACTATTTCGGACACGGCGAGGGTTGTTTAGCCGTTTTCTATTGCTGTTACGCAGTATTGCAGTTTTTGTCCACTTCCGCGCAACTCGCCCACGGTTAGTTTTATCGTCCCAAAATCATTTTTTTTCATAGTCCATTACGAATATTTTTGAAAAACGCGATTGATTTTTCACATTGGGTTTGGGCTTATCAACAATAAAATTTCCGTATTTATCCTTTCGTGCAACTGCATTTTTCATTATTTCAGACAAAAAAGTAACTGATACAGTCGATTTGTAATTCAGCGAGGCATGTCCTGCAGTTTCTTCCAATGATAGGAAACGCACTTCAATAAATGCACCTAGTGAATCGTTGTAAAGATGCTTGTCTGGATTTTCAACAAACCATTTTCCATAGAAATCAACAATAAACTGCTTACGTTGTTTTTTGTCGTCTTTCGTACCGCCTGTTGCAATGCCTCTATCATCTAATTCCATAAGGTTTTGATTATTTAAATTTAGTTCAATGATTGTTGGCGTCAATCTGCCTATGGCAAAATAGCGCACACAATTGCCGGCAGCAATCCGTTACGGGCGAAAAAGCGCCGGCATGCGCTCGTGTAGCAATTATTAATACGAATCGCTTATGCTTTCGCTTTTCAATTGTTTGTCGAAGGTTGCTTTATCGAGGTTCGTTTTTACGTGGATGATTACCGGTTCGCCGGGGAGAAGGTCGAAATAATTATCTGAGAAGAAATTATCGATTCCTTCTATACTTAGGAAAACGCCGCGGGCGAAAACATCGCTTTTCACCGTCACATCATAACCTTCTCCGGCTCCGGATGATACAGACGATACCGTAATCTTTGCTTTTGGGAAATCAATCTCTTTATAACGGGCTAAGAAGTAATTGTTTGAAATGATGGATAACTTTTTAGTATATTCTATAAAGGTGGTATTCACTACTACTTCATTTCTGCTTTTACCATTCAATAGAGTTGCCAGCGATTCTGTAAACTGGACGTTGCTACTGTTTGCCGGAAGTGTCACCTTCTTGTCCTTTTGATAAACAAGGTTTCCTTTCAAATCCATTACCTTAATAAATAACGTACCTTTCACAGCTTTCAGTTTATCGGAGACGATATATACTTCAAGCTTATCATCCTTAGCGATTGGCGATACCAAAATGGGATCAAAGGCTTTTTTAGCAAAATAATGCTGCGCCTTCCAACGTCCGTAATAGTCGCGGCTCGACCAGGAAGCTACCGGCCAGCAGTCATTGTGTTGCCAATACAAGGTACCCATACAGTAGGGCATATCACGGCGATGTGCTTCTATTGCCGTCTTGATAGCGTCGCCCTGAAGCAATTGTCCCATATATAGAAAGGTAGGAAAATCTTTTGGTTTACGATATTCATTCAATAGATACCATTCGATAAGGCCGTTGGCATGGCTGCCGCCTCGCTGATGAGCCATCATTACTTCCGAGAATATATCCTGATCGCGCGCTTCCGGTGCATACTTCAATACAGACTGATATTCGGGAAATGATTGAAAGCCATACTCGGAAAAGAAACGGGCGCGGATTACATTATAATTGGCAATCGAATCTTTTGCGTGCCAAACGCCCCAATAATGAGCATCTCCATTGGGATTCCAGTCGGCTTGTCCTGATTCCGCCTTTGCATCCGGATCGCCTGCATAAGGAGACGAGGGCCAATAAAAGGCTTTCGGGTCGTATTGTTCTACCACTTCGGGCAGTATTACATGGAATACGTCTTTATAATCTTTCCGCATTTCTTCCAACACGCCCAAGCGTTCATATTGACGCATCCAGCCCCAGTTGAACCAGGCGGTATGATTTTCATTATTCCCGCACCAGATAGCCATGCAGGGATGATTGCGCAACCGTTTTACATTGTCGATCGCTTCCATACGTATATTATCCAATAACTCCGGAGTCATCGGATAAGTAGAGCAGGCAAACATGAAATCTTGCCAAACCAGTATACCCTGCTTATCACACAAATCATAGAAAACCGTATTCTCATAAATACCGCCACCCCAGATACGGAGCATATTCATATTGGCATCTACCGCATCCATGATGGTTCGTTCATAATCGGCGTCTGTTACGCGCGGCAGGAAATTGTCTTGTGGTATATAATTTGCTCCTTTAGCAAAGACGGGAACACCGTTGAGTTTGAAATAAAAGGTGGTTCCGGCGGCGTCTTTCTCGCGTACTACTTTTAGATCACGTAAGCCGATGTTATCGGTTTGGCTATCCACCGGTTGATCGTTTATTAAGACAGTGGCGGTAAAAGGATATAAATGCGCCTCTCCCAAACCGTTCGTCCACCAAAGTTTGGGATTATTGATTACAAGATCTGTTTCTATAGTCGTACAGCCTTTGCTCACCGCTGCTTTTTTCTGCCATTGATTCGTAATGCCGGCAGCTTTTATTTGCAGCGTGGCTTCACCGGCTTTATCGGCCATTACCTCTACGCGCACTTTTACTCTTGCCTGTTTGGCTGTGATATGTTCCTGTATATACTGAACGTTTTCAATACGGGCGTCGTTCCAGGCTAGTAAATAGATGGGTCGCCAGATACCGCTTGTTACCAAACGTGGTCCCCAGTCCCAACCATAATGATAACCTGCCTTACGGGCAAAAACGCTCACCTTTTTATTGAAGATCCCCCCATTTTCCGATTGATCATTTCCTGCTTCCAACGGATAGTTGATAGCGTCGAACTTAGGCATATCCTCTTTAATGGGCGAACGGAACCGGATCCGCAATTCATTATCCCCTTGTCTTAGCCATTCTTTTACATCTACTTTCCATTCGCGAAACATATTATTGGCACGCAGGATACAGGAGTCATTCAGATAGACGTCTGCGTAGGTATCCAGTCCTTTAAAGTCGAGTTCGATATTCTCTTTCGTAAAGATGTCGGAAGAAACCGGTATGATTGTTTTATATTCCCAATCTTCTTTGTCAATCCACTGTACGCCTTTTTCATTTAAGCGAAAGAAAGGGTCTTCAATGATCTTGTTATCTATCAAATCGGTATGGACTACGCCGGGTACAGTAGCCGGATACCAATTATTTCCCCTGACCTGTTTGAATGTCCAGCCTTTGTTTATTTCCTGTTTTACTACTTCTCCCGCCATAGCAGACTTTATTGTCAGAAGCATACAGGCTATCAGCAGTAGCGTAATTTGAGTCTTGTTATTCATATCTTATTTACTATTTATTATAAAGAATTCATATTTTCAAGATTAAACGGATTCTTTCCTTCCGATGTATACAGGTATTCAATCCGTTCGGCGTATCGTTTTTCCACCTTTCCGCGAATTACTTTCAAAGAACTGTTCACCAGTCCGTTTTGCTCTGTCCAAGGTTCGGGAAGTATGGCAAAGGTGGTTGGCAGCCATCGTTCGGGGAACATAGCCGATAAATCGCCTCCTTTCCGAAAACGGTCTAGTTGATCTTTGATAATCTTAATCGCTTCTTCTTTTTCTTTTTCCGTAGACAGGTCTGCTTGATGGCCAAGTTGCTTTTTAAGTTGTTCTTTGTTCGGCACAAGTATAGCAACTGTATAGGGGTTCTGATTGTTGTAAAGCAATAATTGGTCTACCACCGGCAAGTGTTCCATCATGGCTTCTTCGATGCCTTCAGGGCTGTATTTTTCGCCGTCACTGCTTATCAGTAGGCTTTTAAAACGTCCTAATACATAAAGGAGTCCCTCTTTCATATATCCCATATCACCGGTATATAGCCAACCGTCTTTTACCGTTTCAGCCGTAGCTACCGGATTCTTCCAATAGCCGGCCATCACGTTTTCGCCACGAACTACAATTTCTCCTTTTTCTCCATCAGGGAGTTCCTTTCCGTCATTGTCGCAAATTTTAAGATCAAGCGGCTGAACCAAGACACCGCTACTGCCAAATAAATGACGGCGTGGGCCATTTGTAGAAATAACCGGTGTTGCTTCACTTAACCCATATCCCTGATACATCGGCATACCGATAGCATAATAGAATTTCTGAAGGTCTTTATCCAATAAAGCGCCTCCACCAATAAAGAAACGAAGTTCCCCTCCGAAATTCTTCCGTACTTTGGCAAATAGTATCTTATCAAAGAGTGCTACAAAAGGTTTCAATAAAAAACGCCATCCACGCCCTTTATCATCGCCTCCGTCGCCATTATAGGCGTATCCTGTTTTCAGTGCAAAATTGAATATCTTTACTATGGCTTTACCCTGAGCTTGTATGCCCTGCTCTATGTTTTTCCTGAAGTTTTTTGCCAACGCAGGTACGCTCAATATAAGATAAGGCTTTACTTCCTTGATATTTACCGGAATATTTTTTAATGTCTGCATCGGTGTACTCCCTACCTGTACGGTAGCCACCGAAGCGCCTTTGTACATAAATATATAAAAGCCTACCACATGTGCAAAACAATGATCAAGCGGAAGAATAATAAATGTTCTCCAGCTTTGGTCGATATCCATGCAGCTCAATGATTGTTCTACATTGGCTGTATAATTACGGTGGGTAAGAATTACGCCTTTCGGATCTGCTGTTGTTCCCGATGTATAGGTAATCGTGGCATAATCATCCTCTTGCAACGATTGTCCGATGGCAAGAAATTCGTCCAGGGGTGTTTTTCGAAGATAATCTTCCCCCATTTTATTAATTTCGCCAATAAATATTTCTTTTTCTTCATATACCGGTTGTTCATCGATAACAATGATTTTCTCTATTAAAGGTAGTTGGTTGATAATCGAACGGATTTTCTTTAATTGCTGTCCCGAAACCATTATATATTTTACTTCCGCATGCTGAAGGCGAAATAAGAGGTCATTGGCTTCTTCTAGTTTAATCGACAACGGAACATTGGCCGCCCCTGCATAAAACATAGCCAGTTCTCCGATAATCCAGGCGTTACGGCCTTCGCTCAGGAGCGCCATATTATCGCCTTTCTTTACTCCCAGAGCTACCAACCCGGCGCCCAGCCTGTAAACAAGGTCTTTAGCCTGTGCATACGTTGTAGGTTCAAACCTGTCTTTTGTCTTTTCCCACAAAAAGGTATTACCGGCATATTGCTTAACCGAATCTTCAAAAAAATCTATTAATGTTTTCTTCATAACCGATATTATTGTTTTACATTCATGCTATTGATCTCTTCTAATAATGCGTAAGCGGCTTCAACGGTCCGAATATCTTTAATCATGATACTTCGTTTGCCATTCTGTTCGCGCAAATTACATCTTCTGGGATATTTTTGTACGAAGGCAAGTAATTTGTCGAACGATTCGCTTTGATAGTAAAGGCTCTCAGGATTAGAGATTAAGAAAAGGCTCATATGCTCTTTCTTTAAAACAACTTTTTCAATACCTAATTCTTTCGCCAACCGACGAAGCCTCACGATGTGAATTAATTCTTTTCCTTCTTTGGGTATTTTACCAAAACGGTCTTTCAATCTGTCGGTAAAAGAAAGAATATCCCGTTCTTCTTCCATTTTATCCAATTCGCGGTAAAGAGACACGCGCTCCGAATCATTGGGGATATATGTGGGTGGAAACATTAGCTCCAAATCACTCTCTATAAATGTTTCGCGAACGAAATCACGACCGGTTATGCGCCGCTTTATATCTTCATCATCGCCCTTATACAGGTCTGCAAACTCTTCATTTTTCAGCTCGTCAACAGCTTCTTCCAGAATCTTCTGGTAGGTTTCATAGCCTAAATCAGCGATGAAGCCACTCTGTTCAGCGCCTAACAGGTTTCCTGCGCCACGGATATCAAGGTCTTGCATGGCGATATGGATACCGCTTCCCAGTTCGGAAAAGTTTTCTATAGCCCGCAATCGTCGTCTGGCTTCCTGGCTCAACGTAGAAAGAGGTGGAGATAATAAATAACAAAAAGCCTTCCGGTTGCTTCTCCCTACCCTACCTCTTAGCTGATGCAAATCAGAAAGTCCGAATTGCTGGGCATTATTTATTATAATGGTATTTGCATTCGGTACGTCTATTCCATTCTCTACAATACTTGTTGCAATCAATATGTCGTATTCATAGTTGATAAAATCAAGCAATATCTTTTCTAATTTGTCGGGTTCCATTTGCCCATGTCCAACACAGATTCGGGCATCAGGCACTTCGCGTTTGATCAGTCCTTCTATTTCATGGATGTTTTGGATTCGGTTATTGATAAAGAAAACCTGTCCGTTACGGCTCATTTCGAAATGGATCGCTTCACGAATAATATCGGGATTGAATCGCTCAACTTCCGTCTGTACCGGATAACGGTTGGGTGGCGGCGTATTGATATTACTCAAATCACGGGCTCCCATTAATGAGAATTGGAGTGTACGAGGAATGGGGGTTGCCGTCATAGTAAGGGTATCTACATTCACCTTCATTTGCCGTAATTTTTCTTTCACAGATACGCCGAATTTCTGTTCTTCATCTATAATTAACAGGCCAAGGTCTTTGAATTGTACGTCTTTGCTTACAATTCGGTGGGTACCGATCAGTATATCTATTTTTCCTTCCTTCGTTTCATTAAGTACTTCTTTTATCTGTGCGGAGCTGCGGGCGCGGCTGATATAATCAATCTTGCAAGGGAAATCTTTCAGCCGTTCCGAGAAGGTTTGATAATGCTGGAAGGCCAATACGGTGGTAGGTACCAGCACGGCTACCTGTTTGTTGTCGGCCACCGCTTTAAAGGCCGAACGAATGGCAACTTCCGTTTTCCCAAATCCTACATCGCCACAAATAAGCCTGTCCATCGGACGGGTATTTTCCATATCGGCTTTCACGTCTGCTGTTGCTTTCATCTGGTCGGGTGTATCTTCGTAAATAAAGCTTGCCTCTAGTTCGTGTTGCATAAAACTATCGGGGGTAAAGGCGAATCCTTTTTCTTGTTTTCGCGTGGAGTAGAGGATGATTAAATCGCGGGCAATATCTTTTACTTTTTTCTTTGTCCGCTCTTTCATCCGCTCCCACGCACCGGTTCCCAGTTTGTTTAGTTTGGGCGCTTCTCCACTGTCTTTTCCTTTATATTTGGATAGTTTATGCAGGGAATGAATGCTTACAAAAATAACATCGTTGTTCTGGTAAATAAGTTTTACTAATGATTGTATTTTGCCATTTGCTTCGGTACGTACCAGTCCTCCAAATTGCCCGATTCCATGATCTACATGTACAATATAGTCTCCGTTTGTAAACTGGTTGAGTTCTTTCAGCGAAAGCGTCAATTTACCGCTTCGTGCCCTATCGCTTTTTAAATTGAATTTATGAAAACGGTCGAATAACTGATGATCGGTAAAAAAACAAACGCGCAATGTGTCATCCGAAAAACCTTCATGGACCGTTTTATTTACAGCCGTAAAAGGAATATCTTCTCCCCTGTCTTCAAATATATTACGGATGCGCGTAGCCTGCTTTTCTACATCACTTAATACATAAATCGTATATCCTTCCTCCAAATAGGTATGGAACGACTTACTTACAAGCTCAAAATTCTTATGATAGATAGGTTGGAGGCTTGTATGAAAAGGTATCGTAGCATTCGTTGTTCCTGTAAGACGTTTACCGAAGCCGATACGCCGGAAATCCACTATCGAACGAGCAAAATCTTCTCCTGTAATGAGTTTCTTACGCATATCATCAACATCTGCAAAAGATTCTTCATCTCCGGAGGCAGGTTCTTCATTCCATATGCTGTTTATACGTTCTTTGCACCATGCCGAATCATGGGTTACCAGAATGGTTTGCCCGGATACCGATCCTAATAATGAAATATCAGGACGGTTCGTTTTACTTATTTTCGGAACGATGTAAATGCTGTTAAATTTCTCTTTAGACAATTGTGTTTCTACATCAAACGACCGTATCGTCTCCACTTCATCACCAAAGAAATCAATACGGTAAGGAAATTCATACGAAAACGAGAAGACATCCAGGATGCTTCCACGCATAGCATATTGTCCGGGTTCGTACACATAGTCTACATGTTCGAAACCATATTCATCCAATACGTCGGAAACAAACATATTATCGAGTTTCTCGCCTATATGAATTTTCAATGTATTTTCCTTTAAGGCTTCCTGCGAAACTACCTTTTCGGCAATCGCATCAGGATATGTAACGATTATATAAGGAGCTTCTCTGTCTTGCAACATACTAAGAACCTCTGTCCGTAGTATTTCATTTGCCGGGTCTGTATGGCCATATTTAATCGCCCGCCGGTAAGCTGAAGGGAAAAAATATATATTCTCATTAGCTGTCAGTTGCATCAAGTCATGATAAAAATAACCGGCTTCTTCCAAATCATTCAGTATGCAGACGAACTGTCCCCCTCGTTTGGCAAAACAGGAAGCGACAACCATTGCCGGACTTGAGCCATGTAAACCTTCCAGAAACAGCGTATGCACCGAAGAGTCATTAAGAACAGAATCCAACGCCGCCACAGTAGGATGGACCATATAAAGCTTAAGCAAATCTTGTATATCCAAAGTGTTAAGATGTTTCCGGCAAAGGTAAGAAAAAAACAGTCTGCCCAAAAGAGGGAATT
>JAISDJ010000319.1 GCA_031264865.1 Tannerellaceae bacterium
AATAATCTACTGCGATGGTAGAAATATGTATCTAAGCAGTAAGGACATAAACAAAGAAAAATCAGAGTTAAACAATGAAAAAGGATATTTCAGAACTCTATGTAATAATCTGAACATACGCGTACAGGTGGCCAATAGTCCCCAAGCCAAAGGAAGAGTAGAAAGAAGCAATGGAGTTCACCAGGATAGATTAACTAAACTAATGAGATTAAAAAATATAACAAACATAGGAGAAGCCAACAGATATTTAGTAGATGAATATATAGAAGAACATAACAATAATTTTTCCTTGATTACAAAAACCGTGGAAGGAAAACTAATAAACAAAGAAACAGGATCAGAAATAACAGATATTCATAGGCCATTGAAAGATGGTGTAACTTTAAACGATATATGTTATATGGAAGAAACAAGGAAAGTAAATAATGATTGGACTGTGTATTATAAGGGAGAATGTTATCAACTAAAGAAACAATCCATATATCATCCTCCCACTAAGTCTACCGTATATGTTAGAAAAGATATGGAGGGTAATGTTTCCATATTCTATCGTAACATACGGATAGAATATACAGCAATTAAGAAGTAATTTCATAAAAAAGGGTGTTAGGGGGGGGACATTTCTATTTTGCTGAAGGGGGGACATTTCTATTTTGTTACGACAAAATGCAAAATTTTAGTTGTGCTTTTTACAAAAAGAGTTACAATACCCTCAGGTTTTTTACACAAAAATAGGTTGTGAGTAGAGTAATAGAGATTCATGGTGAGGACGATTTCGCGAAGATGCGAAAAGCTGGCAGGCTGGCAGCGGAGGTGTTGGACATGATAACTGACTACGTCAGAGTTGGCGAAAATACTATGAAGTTGAACAATATTTGTCATGAGTTTATACTAGATAATCACGCGACTTCGGCGACATTAAACTACAAAGGTTTTCCGGAGTCTACGTGCATTTCTGTCAATCATGTCATTTGCCACGGGATTCCTAGTGAGACGAAGATTCTGAAGGAAGGGGACGTAGTAAATATTGATGTTACCGTGATTGTGGATGGCTACTACGGTGACACAAGTAGAATGTACTATGCTGGCGCACCAACGATCAAGGGGAGAAGGCTAACTGAGTGTTGCTATAAATCTTTGATGGAGGCTATAGCTATAGTAAAACCAGGCACTACGGTCGGTGACATTGGAGCCAAAATTCAGTCGATAGCTGAGCCTGAGGGTTTTTCGGTCGTGCGAGACTATTGTGGACACGGTATAGGAAAAGTGTTTCATGATGAGTTACAAGTGCCACATTATGGTAAAAAGGGAACTGGTGAGATTCTAAAAGAGGGTATGATATTTACGATAGAACCAATGATTAACGCAGGTGGCTGGCAGAGTGTCCTTAGTAAGTTTGATGGATGGACAGTTACCACGAAGGATAAGAGTCTGTCGGCGCAGTTTGAACACACTATGGGAGTCACGAGGGATGGAGTGGAGGTTTTTACCTTTTCCCCCAAAGGGTATACCTTCCCTCCTTATGAGAGCAGTCATAGTGTTTGAAAAATCGGAAATAAGCCTGTTATGCGAAGGAGGCGGGTTTGTTCGTGTTTTTACAATGAGGAGGCGTAGCGAGATACGTCAACGTTAATTATACAATCCAGCCGCTACCCACAACCTGTTCGCCGTTATACATCACGCACAGCTGTCCCTTCGTGATGGCGCGCGAGCCTTCATTTAGCGTCACGGTCATATCGTCCAAATTTATAAATCCATTTTGTCCAATGTGGGTTGAGCGCAGCTTGAATGTATATTCCGTTTTACCATCAATATCCCCCAGCGCATTCAGGTTTCTGATTTTGAATGTTCTGTTAAATAAATCCTCTTCATCTCCAACGTAGACCACATTGTCAGCCGCATCAATCTTCACGACGTATATAGGTTTTTCATAGGCAATTCCCAGACCTCTTCTCTGCCCTATGGTGTAATTTATTATCCCGTCATGCTTGCCCAAAATCTCGCCATTCACATGTTTTATCAACCCCTTCTTAAAATTGACATCATTTTTTTTCAGAAAATCCTTGTAATCGGTATCTATAAAACAAATATCTTGACTGTCATGCTTCAGCGCGTTGTGCAACCCAATTTCGCTAGCTATTCTACGCACATCATCCTTGCTAACCACATCTCCCAGCGGGAATTTTATATATTGCAAATATTCCTTGTTTATATAGGACAGGAAGTAGCTTTGGTCTTTCTTCAAGTTTTTCGCCCTAAATAATTTAAATTCACCATCTGAATTGATTATCCTTGCGTAGTGCCCTGTGGCGATAAAATCACCCCCCTTTTCCCTCATGAGGTCAATGAGAAATTTGAATTTTACAAATCTATTGCACATGACGCAGGGGTTAGGGGTTTCGCCGCCTATGTAGGAATTTTTAAAATATTCCAAAACCTTGTCTTTATAGTCATCGGATGTATTCAGAACTATGTGTTCTATCTTGAGTTTATCCGCTACTATTCTGGCATCGTCCACAGCCTCTTGGTCGCCTTTTCTTTTCATGTCAAGGGTAACTCCAATGACGTTGTGGCCTTCCTGCAGCATTTTATACGCGGATACCGAGCTGTCTACTCCGCCTGACATGGCCACAAACACGGTTTTTTTGGTTGACATATTTCTATATATTTTGACGCATCTAGAGTAAAACTAGGATATATTTGAAAAATGTCAATAGACCTTTTAAAATAT
The DNA here is from genome assembly GCA_031264865.1 of Tannerellaceae bacterium. Lineage (GTDB taxonomy): Bacteria > Bacteroidota > Bacteroidia > Bacteroidales > Tannerellaceae > DFXE01. Next base: position 2,732 of record JAISDJ010000319.1, read on the forward strand.
GGGCTTTAAAAAACTATTCAGACACAGAGATTAAAATTTTATTGTTTTTTAAAAAGTTTTCTGTAAGGATACTCATCCGAAAAACATCTTTAATCTTATGCTATGCAAAAATTAATATTGGGAAATTGGAAAATGAACGGCTCTAAGAGTAATTTAGAGTCATGGTTCAGTGGTTTTTTTAAAAACGTCACTGAGTTTGAAAAAACGTACAAAGGGGAAGCGTCGGTGGTTTTAATTTGTGTTCCGGCTATTTTTATTGAATATGCGCAGAATCTCGCGGATGAATATAATTTAAAAACCAAAAATATTAAAGTTAATATTGGTTCTCAGGACATTCACTTTGAAGACAAAGGGGCTTTTACGGGTAACACTAGCGCTCTATTTATCAAGGATTTTGGTATCAAATACACACTTGTTGGACATTCTGAGCGGAGACAATATGAAGGAGAAACAAGCGAATTAGTGGCAAAAAAGTCCGCCAATGCCGTTAGGAACGGCATAACGCCGATTATATGTGTTGGCGAGCCGCTAGAAGTAAGAGAAAAACGGCAACACTTGGCCTTCGTCAAGGATCAAACACTAGACAGTGTTAAAAATGTTGATCTTAGCAAGATAATTATTGCATATGAACCAGTTTGGGCTATCGGCACGGGAAAGGTCCCAACACCTGATGATATTGAAGAAATTAATTCATATATAAAGAAAACTCTGACTGGCTCTGGCAATGTGGCTGTTGTCTATGGTGGTTCTGTAAAATCTTCCAATGCAAAGGAAATAATGTCTTTGAAATCGGTAGACGGCGTATTGGTTGGTGGAGGCAGTCTGAATGGGGAGGAATTCTCCAATATAGCATTTGCTGTACAGGATATATAGCATTTCAGAAATACATTGACACCTACCCGTCCATATAGGTGTCAATAGACCTGTTTCCAAAATAATTTACTATATGCTGACGTTTAAGTGTTTTGGTAATACTATAGGCAACCTCCGAAAGCCTATTCTACTAATTAATATTTCTTCTATTTATTCTTGTTTTTATGAATATATTGTAATTAAAACTACAAAATATGCATAAAAATAACCAAAAAACAGGTTTCCGGAGGTCGCCTATAGACTAATTACTATACACCTAAAGCTCTTCAACTACCGTGACCCTAGACTGTTTTTGCTGTCCTAGTCTTTCAAAATCCTCTGCCGTTTTGCTAATATGTAAAAGCATTCCCTGAGAAAATAGCTTGGACATCTGCGCCGCAGTATCTTCTGCATCTTCACCATCAAGCCGCACTACTATTCTATTTGATAAAGATTCCAACAGTGCGCGATATCTAGCGTCTACTGACCTATATATTTCGATTCTTCGCTCGGATTCTTCTCTAAAGCATTCTAATTCATCCCTTTGGATTCTTCTTAAATGTAATAACCCTGATGCGAGGCGCATACCTCGTTCTTCTACAGATACAATAGGAAGAAATATCCTCCTTCTCACGATTCCTTGTTTCCTGAGCTTAGCATTTTCAACGCTGATATGTGAAATAAATACCTCCTTATCAGGTTCTCCGGTATGATGACGCTCTCTTGGCCCCTTTCCCGATTCTTTAAATGCCCTAGCTATATGCCTAGCGTTTACAGCGCAAAAATTGTCAAAAAGATCATTTCCTTCAAGAGAGTCAACACAAAAATTATCTACAACGCCGCCTGCTATAGTTAATTTAAATGAATCCCATAGGAATTTAAGAAAGCTAAAATCTCTAATTTTGCCTTTGAATTTACCAGCAAAGTCTTCATCTTCCACTATTTCCATCACCTGATTTCTCTTGTGCCTAAAAATACTTGCAGACCTCTCATTCCTCAGAACATCCGGATACATGATCAAAGATATGATAATGGAATGTAGCACAGGTCTGATTTCTTCTTCATGCTGACTTTTCACTATCTGCCCATCAGGGGAAAACAAAAAAAAGCCACCATACCCCATATTTTGAGATTCATGGCATCCAAAAGCAGTAATTATATTGTCTGTAGCAGCCACCTCAAAGCTTGCTTCGGTCATTCCATTATACGTTTTTTTAGTGCTTATCTTGGCTCTAAAATCTAGTTCTATTCCAATATCGACCATATCGCTGGTCGCCTGAAAAACCTGATTAAGCTTTATTGGAAAATCAGATTGTTGCCCCATTGACTGTGTTCTACGCGCCCCACAGTATTCTAACATATCTTCTCCGATAAAAGTTTCTGATAGCCCAGCTCCTCTTATACCCTGCATAAAATGGCCATCTGCGGATCTTCCTCGATGAATAAATGGTTTTGTTCCAATTTTACTCAAAATACTTTTGACTTTGAAGATCCTTGTCCAAACCGCCTTGTCTCCAGGCAGTTGTTTTCCTCTATTCTGAAACCTACACAAAAATGAAATAATATCTTCAACCCTTACTGCTATTGCCTCTAGGGCGATAACTACCCCGTCTCTCAACAACCTGTCGTCTCCATCAAAAAACATAAGTCTTTCGCTGCTTGAATTGAGCAATATCCAATTTCTCATTGTATTTACTCCCTGGTTCGTTCTAGATTCGATAAGGACTATTGTTACTCCAGGCACTTTATCATCAAGACTTCTAATTACACCTTTTATGACTTCTGAATTATCATTAGGCAACCCTGGCGCTGGAGCAGCGTCAAAGGCTACTATAATTTCAATCCTTTCTTGTCTACCTCGTCTTCTAGCTTCCTGTATTGATTCTAAAACAGACAGCGCCGAATCGCTGAATGTTTCTTGATTTGCAGACCAGTGAATTGTAACGCCGATAGTTAATGTTGGTCGTTCATCTAATTGGGGCCGTGGTAATAGCTGTGGTAATATTGATCCCATAAATTCTCCTTAAAATTATTTAAATAAATGTCCAGACCGATTCGAAAGATTCATAAAATCTACAAACATCCAGTCTAAACCAATAAACTCATAACTTCTCCGTCTTTTTACAGAACTCAGGTTCGCTTTCCTCGAATTGCCACCGTCTTCTGGTTTAACCCTTCGAAAACTTAAATTTTCCCTGATTCGTGGGTATCTTGCAAGATCAAACCCGCATTGTTATTATTAATAATAGTCATCATATAGACCATCCTATACCACCTTTGTTGTATATTGGGCGTTATTGTAAAATAATATTTTTAATTTTCAAGAAGAATATTTTTTATGTACTGGGTGCATACATATGAGACAAAAAGCACTTCTTAAAAAGAAAAAACAAAGGAAAAGGAAACATATAGCACATTTAAAATACATTGACGCCACTTCTGTCTACGCACCTGTCCCCGTCGTTCTTGAAACATACTCGTCTCCTATCATCTCAGGGGCACAAAAACAAGGAGCGAAACGACTATGTTTTTGGTAACCCGAGATCCATTTAA
>JAISDJ010000338.1 GCA_031264865.1 Tannerellaceae bacterium
TTTGGCGGCCTTCCGACGGAGACAACCGGTTTTATAGACAGCAACATTATTCATTATAAAGAAGTTTCTGTTTATGGAGCGCACGCTTCCACGGTTGTGCAGAACAGAGAAGTGTTGAATATGATTGCTGACGGCAGTCTTTCCGTAAAGGCTTATACCAATAATTCTTTCCCCCTTTCGGAAATACTCAAAGCGTTTGAAGGGTTAAGCAGGGAGGAGTTTGTAAAGGCTATATTGAAACCCGGTAAATGATTTACTTTACATACCGGATGGAAAATATAAAAGAAATATTATTTTGTTGACAAGACAAAATAGTGTGATAGAATGATTTCGTAATTTGAGATCTTAAATCAGAAGGAGTATCGTTATGAGAAATGGTTTTAAAATTGGGACGGTCATTGTTTTAATGGCTGTAGTGATCCTCGGATGTGCGAAGAAAGATGCCGCAGAAAGACCGTACACGGTTGGGCTTGCTTTTGGGGGCCTTGATGCAACGCCTACTGTGTTAATGGGTTATTTAACTGCAAGAATGGATGAACTTGGATGGAGGTATGTAATTACTAATGCAGATCTTGATTTGAACAAGACGGTATCTGATATCGAAAACCTTGTTCAGCAACGACCTGATTTTATTTTATCGCGGCCGCCCAATCAATTGGTTCAGCCTAACGTTGCTCAGACGTGTCTTGACGCAAAAGTTCCCGTGGCGTTTATGAGTTTAAGTGGCGGTTACGACATTGGAGTGGAGGCAACTTATGCTAGGCGTCCCACAGAATTGGGCGATCCTGAAATCCTGCGCGGGATTCCACTGGCAACATTTCTTAATGAATACGTGGCAACTCATCCGGGATTTGTTCCCAAGATTGCTTTCCTCGTTGGAGATATTGCGATCGATGCGCGTGAGATATGTGAACGGTCTATTAATATCCGGGATAATTTGACTGTGCAATGGGAAGAAGTTATCACAACAGAAGCACTGCCAAACTGGTCGGCTAATGGGGCGATGAAGGTAATGGAAGATTGGATTCAGAAATATCCAATATCAGAAATGAATACTATAGTGTGCTGGAGCGATGAGATGTGTGTCGGAGTAGTTCAAGCTCTTCAGGCTGCAGGCAAGAACCCTGATGACTATCTGGTATTGAGCTATGACGGACTTCCCATTATTGAAGAATATGTATCACAGGGCTGGGTTGATGCCACTTCGGCTTTCGATCTGAAAAAACAGGCCGTGGAGATGATTAAGGCCATAGAAGACTATAAGGCAGGGAAGACGCTGGATCAGTACATTTATGCTACTGCCATCTATGTTATGACTCCCGGGAATTTGCCTGCTCTTAAAGCTGGACAGTCGCCGGATTATTGGGATTATTCCAGTTATATAAAATAAAAGCTTTTTTCAGAGAGTGCCTTGAAGTCCATAATTGTAAGTACATTATGGACTTCAGGACCATGTGACCTTTATGTTAGTATTTTTTGCAGCCTAGTGGCTGCAAAAAATACGGGGTCTGCCCGCAAAGCAACTGGCTTTGTGAACAGATATTAATTGGCTTTGGCAAAAAGGCTTGTGGAGTTTTATGGCTGATTTTTTATTAAGGGTAAAAGACGTAAATTCCACTTGTAAAAGCATTTTTAATATCGGAGGGAATTGTTATGAAAAATAGTTTTAACATTGGAATTGTCATTGTTTTAGTGATTGTGTCGTTTGCAGGATGTGTGAAGAATGCAGGGGAAAGACCATATACGGTTGGGCTTGCTTTTGGAGGCCTTGATGCAACTCCTACTGTGTTGATGGGGCATTTGACCGCAAGGATGGATGAGCTTGGATGGAAGTATATAATTACTAATGGCGATCTTGATTTGAATAAAGTAGTTTCTGATATAGAAAACCTCGTTCAGCAGCGGCCCGATTTTATTCTGGCGCGGCCGCCTAACCAGTTGGTTATGCCTAATGTCGCTCAAACGTGTCTTGATGCGAAGGTTCCTGTGGGGTTTATGGGTTTAACGGGAGGTGGTTTTGATATCGGTGTAGCGGCAACCTATGCGGGACGGCCTACAGAGGTTGGAGATCCCGAAACTTTACGCGGAATTCCGTTAGCTTTGTTCATTAATGAATATGTGGCGGCTCATCCAGGGTTTGTTCCCAAGATTGGTTTTCTTGTTGGGGATATTGCGATAGATGCGCGTGATATATGTGAACGGTCTATCAATGTTCGTGATTATCTTACCGTAGAGTATGTAGATGTTATCACTACGGAAGCATTGCCTAATTGGTCGGCTAATGGGGCAATGAAGGTAATGGAAGACTGGATACAAAAATACCCAATATCAGAAATGAATACTATATTGTGCTGGAGCGACGAAATGTGTGTTGGCGTAATTCAGGCTCTTCAGGCTGCGGGTAAAAGTCCTGATGATTATTTGGTATTAAGCTATGATGGACTTCCTATTATTGAAGAATATGTCTCTCAGGGATGGCTGGATGCGACTTCGGCTTTTGATTTGAAAAAACAGGCTTTGGAAATGATTAAGGCGGTAGAAGATTTTAAAGCTGGAAAGACTCTGGAGCGTTTTGCATATTCACAGGCTATCTATGTTATGACTCCCGAGAATTTGCCTGCTATTAAGGCTGGACAGCTGCCGGATTATTGGGATTATTCCGGTTATTTACGCTGAAAGAATAGAAGATCGGTCCTCGGGCTGGTTTGATAAAGCAGCCCGAGGCAATCAAAAGTTTACTTTCGTAGGGAGTTGGATATGGCTGAGGTTTTGTTGGAAATGAAGAATATTACGAAGATATTTCCTGGTGTTCGGGCGTTAGAAGGAGTAGATCTTTCTTTGTCTAAAGGAGAGGTTTTAGGCGTTATTGGAGAAAACGGCGCCGGAAAATCGACTTTGATGAATGTTATGCTGGGTAGCTTGAGGCCTGAGTCTGGAGAAATGTTTTTTAATGGTAAAAATTTTGCTCCACGAAACCCTGCCGAGGCTTTAAATGTCGGAATCTCCATGATCCATCAAGAGCTCACCCTGGTTCCAGAAATGAGTGTCTCGGAGAATATCTGGGTTGGCCGAGAAAAAAAGTTTTTAAAATTTGGGCTTTTGCAGATTAATAAACGAGATGAAGCGTCTCGAAAAATATTGGCTGATCTCAATATAGATATAGATATCCGAAAAAAAGTGAAAGACATCTCTGTTGCAGAAATGCAGCTGACAGAAATAGCCCGTGCTGTATCTTATGACTCCGAGGTTATCGTTATGGATGAACCTACTTCTTCTCTTGCGAGCAAGGAGATTAAGATTCTTTATACTATAATCGAGAATCTCACCAAAAGAGGAATAGGGATTGCGTTTATAACCCATAAACTTGATGAGATTTATGCTGTTTGTGACAATGTACTGATAATGCGCGATGGTCATCGAATTGATAGTAGGCCTGTTAAAGGATTGACTACTGATGAGATGATTACAAAGATGGTCGGACGTGAAGTTTCTAATCTCTATCCGAAGGAAGCGGCGGAAATAGGAAATGTTGTTTTGGAGGTAAAAAATTTCAATAGAAGGGGATATTTTAAAAATATTGATTTTACTGTACGTTCCGGGGAAATTTTGGGCTTTTGCGGTTTGATTGGTGCCGGACGCTCAGAGGTTATGGAATGTTTATTTGGGATTGAAAAGCCTGATACTGGCCAGGTGTTTTTACATGGCAAGGAAATAAAAATAAAACGTCCCCGTGATGCTATTGCATATAAGATGGGAATGCTGACGGAGGACAGATTAAGAAGAGGGCTTATACATAGCTTGTCTTTAAAGTTCAATATTTCTCTTGCTTATCTTCCGACGATTGTGCGTTTTGGATTTGTTAATGACAAAAAAGCGGATAGGGACTGCCAGCGGATGCGGGAAGTTGCTGGAATTAAGGCTTCGAGTCTTGCGCAGCTTGGCGGCCAGCTCTCGGGTGGTAATCAACAAAAGGCAATTCTTGCAAAATGGCTTTTAACAGAATCAGAGGTACTTATTTTTGATGAGCCTACAAGGGGAATTGATGTAGGTTCAAAGGCGGAGATTTATAAATTGTTGTGTAATCTGGCAAAACAGGGTAAGGCGGTTATTTTGGTTTCTTCAGAGCTTCCTGAAATCATGGCGATATCTGACAATATGGTTATCATGCATGATGGGGAAATTATGGGAAGGTTGAATAAAAGTGAGTACGAAGAAAATAAAATAATGCAGTACGCATTCGGCTATCAATAAGCCGATAAAATTCTTACTTAAGGCGGTTGAGTAAAATGAGTGTGCAGAAAAAAAGTTTTGACTGGAATAAGTTTTGGATGATAGTGTTGGAGAATAAGTGTCTTGTTCTTTTGGTGGCAATATGTATTGCTGCTCAAGTTGTCTCCGGTGGTATATTCGCGAGAGGAGATAATATTTCATCTGTTCTCCGGCAGGCGGCGATAGGGTGTATATTGTCTATGGGCTATGTACTCGTGTTGTCTTCCGGCGGTATTGACCTTTCTGTAGGGTATTTATTGAGTTTTTGCGGAATTGTATATTCCCAATTATCTGATGTGGTTCCATTGCCGATTGCCCTTTTAGGCGGAATAACAGCAGGGATTTTATGTGGATATGTTAACGGCGCAATGACCGTAAAGCTGCGTTTACTTCCATTCATTTTAACGCTGGGTACGGCTCAAATATTCAGAGGGTGTGCTTATTTAATGTGTAATGGCATATCACGAAATATTTTTAATCCAACCATGAAGTATATAGGGCAGGGACTTGTGTTTGGATTTATCCCAATGACTTTTGTTATATTTGTGTCCTTGGTTATTGTAACATGGATACTGGTAAACAGGACGGAATTTGGACGTAATGTTGTAGCTACCGGCGGTAACCTTGAAGCCGCTAGGGTCTCCGGGGTGAATACGGATAGAACCAAGATATTGGCGTTTGTGTATATGGGGTTAGTGTCGTCGTTTGCAGCTATTGTGCTTACCGGTCGTGTAGCTATTGCTATGCCAAACGCCGGCCAGGGGATGGAAATGGATGCCATTGCGGCGACAATCATTGGTGGAACTGGGCTTGCGGGTGGAAAGCCGAATGTGCTTGGAGCAATATTTGGTTCTTTGGTATTGGCGATTATAAGTAATCTTTTGAATTTGGCCGGGGTAAGTTCTTTCTGGCAGTGGTTTACAAAGGGTGTAATAATCGTCATTGCAGTTATATTGGATTCTGTAACTGAGCGATTCTTTATGGAAAGACAAAAGCTGGCCAACTAACAAGGGGCGGGAGGTAATTATGACAAGGTACGGAACTATTTTTAGTTATTGGGCGAAGGATTGGGATATTGATTATTTTGATGTTCTTCGCAAAGCCGCGCAGGCTGGTATTACCTGTATTGAGTTTC
>JAISDJ010000354.1 GCA_031264865.1 Tannerellaceae bacterium
AAAACTATTTAATTCATGTTAATAGCAAAAACAGTAACTTTAATATTTACCCCTGAATTTGAATGATTTCAAACAGGATTTACAACTTATACAACTTCCACAATTACGAGATTTACAACTATATGATTACAATTTACAACTATATTACTTTGCCAACAAGAATCCCAACCAAACGGCTAACAGGCCGATCAGGATACTTCCTATAATATAGGTAAAGAGTATAGAATAATTCTGCATTTCCAATAACCGGAGATTTTCAAAGGAGAAAGCAGAAAAGGTTGTATACCCTCCACAAAAACCCGTTACAAGCAAAAGCTTTAACTCTTTATCAAATAATTCATACCTGACCGAAAGACCAATAAGTAGGCCGATCAGTAAACAACCTGTTATATTAACAACAAATGTTGCTAAAGGGAAATGAACCGGATGAAAGTACTTATTGACTAATAAAGAAGTCAAATAACGGAATACGCTCCCGACTCCCCCTCCTATCCCTACAAGAATTAATTGCTTTATCATACACTAAATTACATACAAGGTTTTACCAATATTGGATTTAAAGATAGATGTTTTATATAATATTATACCCTATTAGGCCTTTTTTATTTATAAAATATAGTTTCTTTACAGCTTGTAAAAACATTAAACTCTTAAACGGTAAAAACAAAATGAACAGTACCCCTATTCACAGAAGAGATTTCTTAAGACTGATGATTGCTACCGGATTGTTATCCGTAGTAAGTAAACAAGAAGCCAACGCTTTTTCAAGTAAGGCTAAAGGTAAAATTGTAATTGTAGGCGGTGGAGCCGCCGGAATCAGTATGGCTGCAAGGCTTAATAAATGGCTCAAAGAACCCTGTATAACAATAATAGACCCTAATGAACGCCAATATTATCAACCTGGGTTCACATTAATTGCTTCAGGTGTTTATGAACCTGATGATGTATGGAAAAAACAGGAAGATTATATTCCTAAAGGAGTTACATGGATTAAAGATTCGGTAACTACCATTGATCCGGTTATAAATGAAATCTCAACCAGTAAAAACGGAAAAATATCCTATGACTTCTTAGTGTTAACTCCCGGGCTTCAGATTAACTGGAATAAAGTGGAAGGCATTACATATGATACGTTAGGACAAGGAAATGCACATTGCATTTACGATTTCAATGGTGCACAAAAAACCTGGAAAGCCATGCAGGAATTTACTCAATCCGGCGGAAAGGGATTGTTTACCGATACATATACGAAACATAAATGTGGAGGAGCTCCTAAAAAGATTTGTCTCTTAACGGAACACCAGAGTCGTAAACAAAAGACCAGAGAGAAAATAACACTAGGCTTCTTTACTGCATCTAATGAGCTTTATGATGTACCTTATTTCACTCCCCGCCTCTTGGAAATATATGATGAACGTAATATTCCTATTCAGACCAATGTGAAAATAAAAGGGATTGATACGCAAAGCAAAAGAGCTTACTTTGAGAAGTCTGAAACACGCGGTGAAGAAAAAATCATTACTCCTTTTACAGAAGATTATGATTTCCTCCATTTCACTCCACCCATGTCGGCTCCCGACTTTGTCCGTGAATCAGGACTGGGCTGGACAGAAGGTAAGTTTGCCGATGAAAATTGGGTAATGGTAGACAAAGAAACAATGGTGCACAAACAATATTCCAACATCGTTTCCCTTGGAGATTGTTCCGATTTGCCAACGAGCAAAACATCGGCGGCAATCCGTATGCAAGTACCATTGGCAGCTAAAAACCTCATCTCTTTAATGGAAGGTAAAGAGCCCGCCGAGAAATACAATGGATATGCCGCTTGCCCAATCGTAACAGATTATGGACACGTTCTACTCTGTGAATTTAATTATGCCAAAGAACGAGAAAACTCATTTCCTTTCAGTATGATGGATATGTCGAAAGAATCAAGGCTGGCCTGGATACTCAAAGTCTATATTCTGAAACCGCTCTTTTTCTATGGTATGCTTAGAGGAAGAGCATAAATAATTTCTACTATGTAGTTAGTTATTATATCACGAGAATTGATTAATTTTGTGCGATTATAAGAAATACATAATCAATATGGCAGTACACTTAAACGATGTCTCAAGAACTTTCGGAGAGTATCTACTCATCCCCGGATTAACAACCAAACTATGCGTCCCTTCCAATATCTCTTTACGTACTCCCTTGGTGAAGCATAAAGTAGGTGAAATGTCAGCTATCCGGCTGAATATTCCGTTTGTTTCGGCTATCATGCAATCGGTATCTGGACCTGAATTAGCTATAGAACTGGCTCGTAACGGCGGACTTTCTTTTATTTTCGGATCACAGCCAATTGAAAGCCAGGCGGAAATGGTACGGAAAGTGAAAAAATTCAAGGCTGGCTTTGTTGTAAGCGATTCCAACCTTACTCCTGAGCATAGATTATCGGATGTCCTTAATTTAATAAACAAAATGGGGCATTCGACTATTGGAATTACAGACGACGGTTCGCCCAACGGTAAATTGCTGGGATTAGTTACAAGCCGCGATTTCCGTGCCGAGAAAGACGATCATAATATGAAAGTGAAATTCTTTATGACGCCTTTTGAAAAATTACACGTAGGAAAAGTAGGGCTTTCTCTTTCTGAAGCCAATCAACTGATATGGGAACATAAATTAAATACACTGCCGATTATTGATGATAACCAACATCTTGCCTATTTTGTATTCCGTAAAGATTATGATAGTCATAGGGATAATCCGCATGAATTATCCGGAACCGACAAAACACTGTTGGTTGGGGCTGGTATAAATACCCGTGATTACAAAGAACGTGTACCGGCATTAAAAGAAGCCGGCGTTGATGTTTTATGTATTGATTCGTCCGATGGTTATTCGGAATGGCAACAAGAAACGTTGCAGTGGATTAAACAAGAATATAATGGCAAAATACTGGTTGGCGCCGGTAATGTGGTAGATGCAGACGGATTTAACTATCTGGTTGAAGCTGGAGCCGACTTTATCAAAGTAGGGATCGGCGGTGGTTCTATCTGTATCACCCGCGAACAAAAAGGGATCGGTCGCGGACAGGCCACTGCTATCATGGATGTAGCACAAACTCGTGATGAATACCTGAAGAAAACCGGACTATATGTTCCTATTTGCAGCGACGGTGGCTTGGTACATGATTATCATATGGTACTGGCGTTAGCTATGGGAGCTGATTTCCTGATGATGGGACGATACTTTGCCCGTTTCGACGAATCTCCTTCCAAAAAACTTCGTATCGGTAATAATTACGTAAAAGAATATTGGGGAGAAGGTTCAAACCGAGCACAAAATTGGCAACGTTATGATATGGGCGGAACAGAAAATCTAAAATTTGAAGAAGGAGTAGACAGCTATGTCCCGTACGCCGGAAAGATGAAAGACAACTTAGGCATAACACTTGGTAAAATTAAAGCGACCATGTGTAGTTGTGGAGCTGTTACTATTGAAGAACTACAAAAGAATGCCAAGATTACGTTGGTATCATCAACAAGTATTGTAGAAGGAGGCGCACATGATGTTATTCTAAAAGAGCAAACATGAAAATCTGAATAAATTGAATTTAGCCTGTTTTTTTCTCTTGTAAAAAAGAGAAAGAAATCTGGCTTCTAACGTAAAATGTAATATATTATGAAAAAAAAGATTTTTATTGCTTTATTTATCATTGGGGGCTTAATACCTACACTTTCTGCCGAACAACCTCTTATCCGTATATCAACAAACGAAACGGATTTGGTCTTATTGGTTGCGCCTAACGGACGTTTATATCAAGGTTATTTAGGCAAACGATTATTGCATGAAGCAGACGTTGTCAATTTCTCCTATCTCGCATCAACAGGTTCCGACGGTAGTAATGCCCCGAGAGGCTGGGAAGTGTATCCCGGATCAGGCGCCGAAGATTATTTCGAACCGGCATTGGCTGTTACCCACAACGATGGTAATATGACAACTATACTCACGTATGTTTCTTCTGAAACAAAGAAACTAGATAGCAATGTTACTGAAACAGTTATCTATATGAAGGATAAGACTTACCCAATAGAAGTAACTCTTCATTTCATTACTTATGCCAAAGAAAATATCATTAAAACTTGGAGTGAAATAAAACATAAAGAAAAAAAGCCTGTAACTATCTGGCGGTATGCTTCCAATATGCTTTATTTTGAAAATGCCCGCTATTTCCTTACTGAGTTTAGTGGAGACTGGGCTAAAGAGGTTAATATGAGAACACAGGAATTATTATTCGGAAAAAAAATCATTGATACTAAGTTAGGTTCACGGGCAGCCATGCATATATATCCTTTCTTTGAATTAGGATTAGATGGCATTCCACGCGAAAACGAAGGGAATGTATTAATGGGCACGTTGGGATGGACCGGAAACTTTCAGTTTACTTTTGAAGTAGACAATACAGGTAATCTACGTATTCTTTCCGGCATTAATCCGTACGCATCAGCTTACGAACTGAAGTCCGGCGAAGTATTCGCTACACCCGA
>JAISDJ010000375.1 GCA_031264865.1 Tannerellaceae bacterium
GTCTTTGCAAGAACATCACAGTGGTTTGCTGAAGACTCCGTAATGAAAAACCGGGAAGCGCAAATTGATTGGGGTGGAATGGACTGGGTGTCCTCAAATAAACTCACTCACCGACGACACAATAATACCGTCGAAGAGATTGATTACCCGGTGAGCAAACGAAGCGTCGTGCTTGGAGTGCGTTACCATGATGATAGTGGTTCCTTCTTTATTGAGTTCCGTAAGCAGTTCCATTACTTCGAGACCATTCTTACTGTCGAGGTTACCGGTAGGCTCATCGGCAAGGATCAGCTTAGGTTTGGAGACCACGGCGCGGGCGATGGCTACACGTTGCTGTTGCCCTCCGGATAGCTGTTGTGGGAAATGTCCGGCGCGGTGGCTGATGTTCATTCGTTTCAGGATATCCGTAACCATCTGTTTACGCTCAGACGATTTAATTTTCATATAAGTCAGCGGGAGTTCTACATTCTCGAATACATTCAACTCATCAATCAGATTAAAGCTTTGGAATACGAAACCGATATTCCCCTTACGCACCTGTGTACGTTCTTTTTCTTTCAGGTGGCCTACTTCCTTTTCTTCCAGGTAATAATCGCCTTCCGTAGGGTTATCCAGCAGGCCAAGAATATTTAACAAGGTAGATTTACCACAACCGGAAGGGCCCATAATAGCGGTAAATTCGCCGTCTTTTACTTCCATTGACACTTTATCAAGAGCGATAGTTTCTACTTCCTCTGTACGAAACGATTTACTTAAATTTTCAATTTTAATCATGACTGTTTATTTTTAAATTAATTAATTGATACGCTTATGTTACTTTTACATTATTCTACTTTTACATTATTTACCGGATTCTCGTTGGCGGCACGGTAGCTTTGGAAAAATACCGTCACAAAGGCTACAAGCAGGCAAAACAGGCCCGCCATTATAAATATCCAGGGATACAACGGTATGCGGTAGCTGTAGGCTGTTATCCACTTGGTCATGATATACCAGATAACCGGTGTGGCAATGACAAACGCAATGCCTACATACATCATAAACGTAGAGATAAGCTTTACAAGCACCTCTGTATTAGACGAACCGAATACCTTACGCACAGCTACCTCGCGCGCACGTTGCTGGATAAAGTAGGTAGACATCGCCAATAGCCCCAGAAACGAGATAACAATCGCTATAATAGCAAAGATAACCACCAGGTCGGCCATGCGTTGCTGTTCGGCGTACGATTCTTCGATTAGCTGGTCGGTGTACTTGCCGGAAAATTCAACCTGCGAGATACGTTCGAAGATTTCCTTTATCTGATCGCGGGTGGTGAAGGGATTGCCCTGCGTTTCTATTAATACATTCCAGGGGAAGAAGTCAGCCTCTTTGGCAATTCTTACGATAACCGGCTTCTTTTCATACGTGATATTGTTTAGCTGGAAGTCGCGTACGACACCGGCTATGCGTTCCGGGTCTCCGCCTTCCCAAAATTTGGCTTCGGTAACATCCATCGGCAGGCCGGTTTCTTTCAGGGCCTGCTCGTTCAGGAAAGACTGCTCCCCTTCCTCTGCATTGTTCCGGTGGAGTACTTCAAATCCCAGCATATTGAAAAACACGCTGTCTCCTCTCAGTATTTGGAAAGAGATATTCTTCCCTTCATAGACGGTCGTGTTGTTGTTTCCCCGGTTGAAGGGTACGCCCTGCGAATAAGCCACCCGCTTAACGGCGGCCAACTGGCGCGTTTCATTTACGAAGGTGTTGATCTTTTCGCGGCTTTCAAACTGATAGGTCGGTACAAACAGCGTATTGGCGGTATTATATCCCAAAGGAGCTTCTATCAGATGATTTATTTGCAGTATCATGGTGATGGAGGCGGCCAGCAGCATGATGGTTATCACATTCTGGAAGGTAATGAATACTTTGCTGAATACCATCTTTGTCTTCGTCCGGAAGCCGCCTCTTACCACATCAATCGGTTTGGCATTGGAAATGATAATAGCCGGAAGCAGGCCGGAGATAACACCCACCAGCACCACCATCCCTACGATAATGATCGTATGCGCCGGGGTAAAGAAGACTTTCAGGTCGATCGTCGTCTTCAGCAGTTCGTCGGCAAACGGCAGGGCGGCAAATGCCAGCAGCAAACCTATCAGGAACGAAACGGAGCAAAGCAATACCGACTCCAGTATCAGGCGAGCAAACAATTCGCCGCGAGAGGAACCCAGCAGCCGGCGGGTAGCCATCTCCTTCGCCCGCGAACCCGTCTGCGCCACCGTAAGGTTGATATAGTTAATAACGGCAAACAGCAGAATCAGGATACCGACGAACATAAATACGATAACGAACGTCCAGTCGCTCTGCCGCAAATGATTGGCCGGAGTTTTGGAGAAATAAATATCCCTCAGCGGCGTAAATACCACCTTTTGCCAGATATCCCGTTTGTATATCCAGAATATCTCTTTCATATATTCGGCTATCTCTTCCGCTCTCGAATGTATATTGCTTCCCGGTACTGTTTGGAAGAATACCTGCAAATCGCCGGCATTATTCCCGCTTTCCGAATCGAGGCTCCAGTTAAAAAAGCGGACGTTGTTTATATTCGTAATAATGTCGCCATAAGGAATCGTTGAGTTTTTGATATCCTTCATAATCCCGTTTACCATCACATTGACCGAATCGTTTAGCCGGATGTATTGCCCCATCGGGTCGCGGTCGCTGAATGCCTGCCGGGCAAAGGTCTCGGAAATCACCGCATAATTCCGGGCGGCCAATACCGTCTCAGGATCTCCCTGCACCAGGGGGAAGGTGAACATGGTGAAAAAGGTAGTATCCGTCAGCAGTATATCCGCTTTATATTTATTATCTCCCGAAAAGACGCCCATACCCGTGAAGACGGCCAACGGGCACATCCTGTCTATCTCGGGATATTTCTCGGCAATACGTTCGCCGATGCGCCAGGCAAACCCCATACCGCCGGCATGCCCGATCACATAGATATGGTCGGCATTCTTTTGAAAACGATCAGTAGACAATCCCTGACTTACATATACCAGGATCAGGATTACAAACATCAATGATACCGACAATCCGAAGACATTGATAGACGTAAAAGCTTTATTCTTTTTCAAAAACTTAAAAAAAGATGTAAGGTTTAATAGATTATTCATCAGTTTTTCTTTTTTATGTTACATTTTTTATATTCTGATACAAATGACATGCCAAATATATATCTTTCTATTATTTAATCCATTACAAATATGAACGTTTTACAATAGTGTCTAATATTTAGACAGTAGTGTAAAAATTATGGACACTCCTCTTATTCCGTCTTTATGCTATCCACGGGATTCTCATTCGCCGTGCGCCAGTTTTGAAAACTTACGGTAAAGAGGGTAATCATCGTGACAACAACAAAAGCAACCGCAAATACCCACCAATGAATCGGCGTACGGTAATAGAATGTCTCCAGCCATTTGCTTACGGCATAAAAAGCAACAGGCGCCGCAATAATAAAGCAAACAAGTATGATACGTATATAGATTTTATTGAACATAAGCAATATCTCGCCCACCGTAGCGCCGAATACTTTCCTCACGCCTATCTCCTTCCGCCGGTACTGGGTTTCGAAGATAACTAACCCGAAGACGCCTGTAATACACAGGATAATAGCCAACAGGCCGAAGGAAGACACCAGCCTGTTGAGCGATTCTTCCTTATGGTATAGCTGGCCGAAGATCGTATCGTAGAACTCAATGTTGAAGGGATAAGCGGGGTCTATCTCCGCCACCGTCCGGCGAATATGCTCTACTGCTTCCTGTATATTCACTTCCGGTCGGATGCGAATGTACGAAAAAGGCAATGTTCCACCTTTCTGCACAATAAAGGCGATATCATCTTCGCCGTTCCGCAAAGAGCTTATTTTGATATTATTTACGAAGCCATTGATTTGCACCCGCCCGAATCCTTCGGGGTCCAGGCGATCGCCCGGCGCCATATTGAGCCTCTTTTGTATGCTTTGATTATAGATATGATAAGCCGTGCTGTCGTCGCGTGCGTCTGACTCGCGGAAGTTTCGCCCGGAAACAACCGGAATACCCATAACGTCTAAAAAGTTCCACGAAACCCCTAGCAAATTAGCGTTGAAACGCTGTTCTTTGTATAGTATATCGGAAGAGGCATAGATATCGGTACGCCCGATTTCCTGAAACGAAAAAGCCACATCTTCTATCCCTGTGTATTCCTTCAGCCGCTGTATATATACGTCTTTTGAATCATTGTATAATTTAGCACCGATATTTACAACCGCTATCCGGTCTTTATTGAACCCGGTATCGTAGGAACGCATATACTTATTTTGCAACCAAATAAACAAGGCGCAAATGATAAGCCCGATAGAAACGACATACTGGAAACCAATCAATGCCGTACGTAGTTTGCGTCCGGAAGCCGAAAGCCCAAAGTTGCCTTTCAAAACCAGCGCCGGTGAAAAGGAAGTCATATACCAGGAAGGATATAACCCGGACAGGATCCCCAACAAAACAGACAGAACGATAAGTAATCCGACTAAAGGAAGCTGGTTCAGCAGATTCACATCGGCCGTCATAAACGAGAAAAGTTGTACTTTATCCAATGCCCAAATGATGCCGAAAGCCGAAAGACAAGCCAGCAAACTCATCCCCACAGCCTCGGCAACCAGCTCCATACGTAAACTACTGTCTGAACTGCCCAATACCTTCCGCGTATTAATACCCTTCATGCGAATAGGCGCCATGGCGGTGCTGAAATTAACAAAGTTGATACAGGCAATGACGATGACCAACAGGGCAATCAGAAACAAGAGCCTAGCCGTATTCGGATTACCCGTCTTTACCAAGTCGGTCAATTGTCCGGGCATATAATAGATGTCGGTCAGTGGAACTAAGTCCAGGCGGGTTTCTGCCGATCTGTTATAGGCTGTATAATCAATCAGGCTGTTGATCGTTTCTTCTACAATTTCTTTAGACTGGGGGCTGTCCAGCAACACATAGCCCAGGAAGTTCATAGCTGTCCAGTTGTTTTCCATCGACTTGTCAATGGGGGTATAGATAACATTGTTCACTTGCGTATTCTCCGGGAAATCCTTATACACCCCTCCTACAGTGAACAGTTGCACATCCGTTTTTGTCCATACCCGTTGTTCGAGGCGTACCATCTGCCCTATAGCCGGTTCGTCGCCAAACATCCTGCGTGCCATACTTTCCGGTATCAATATCTTTTCCGGCGAATCCAAACAGTTGAGATTGCCTTCCACCATAGAAAAACCAAATATATTGACAATATCGGGATAGCAGGTAACAAGATTCTCCTTAAATCCTTTTTGAGTAGCGCCTTCACCCACCGTAATATAAGTTTTGTCTATAAAACCACCGGTGAATAATAACGAACCAGCCTCTATATGTGGAGAAGAAGTAATCACCTTATCTACAAAACCACGTGTGAGAACAGAGGCAAACCTGTCTCCATCAAGATGCCGGGGCATATCCATCCGGAAGATCCGGTCGGCATGGGGATGCATCCGGTCGAAGGTCCATTCATATCGTATCTGTATCATAATTACCAGAAAAGCGGCAAAAGCCACAGATAGGCCCGCGATATTCAGGAAAGAAGCTAATTGGAAACGCTTCAATACGCTAAGGAAATTTTTCAGTACAGTAGTAGTCATTGTTATCTATATTTGATTTGATCGTTCAAGATAATAAAATCAAATCATGTGCCAAACTTTTAATTAACTAATATTCACCCATATAGACACTAAACGGTTTTGGTTGATTGTCTAATAATTTTACACTATTGTCCAAAAATTAGACAGTCCGCCAATTCCGTGTACTTCGTGTGTCGTAATAGTTAAGAATAACCTTATCTTTCCTCTATAATCTATCTTTGCTAATTTGCTTTTAGTGCGTAAAACCGTTAGTTGCGATAGGTTCGAAGCATAACAGTTCCTGTCTTGCCCTTTAGAGGCAGGATACAGTTA
>JAISDJ010000026.1 GCA_031264865.1 Tannerellaceae bacterium
TTGCTCAAGGGCTTTCTTCTTAATACTTTCAAAATCAAACTCTTTTTCCATAATAAAAAACTGTGTTAGTAAAAATAATAATTTATTCTTACTTGACACAGTTTAGTTTACAGTCTCTATAATTAGCGGGATAGTTTTGTGTATTGCGGGTTAACGTCGTAGGCGTTAGCCCACAATACACTCAATCATCTTTCTTAATCTAATTTCAATACCGCGAGAAATGCTTTTTGTGGGACTTCTACCGTTCCGATTTGTTTCATTCGTTTCTTCCCTTCTTTTTGTTTTTCCAGTAGTTTACGCTTACGTGAAATATCTCCTCCATAACATTTAGCTGTTACATCCTTACGCACAGCTTTTACCGTTTCGCGAGCTATGATTTTCGATCCAATCGCTGCTTGTATGGCAATATCAAACTGTTGACGGGGGATAAGTTCTTTCAGTTTCTCACACATTCGACGCCCAAAGTTTACACTATTGTCTACATGTGTCAAGGTAGAGAGGGCATCTACCGGTTCGCCATTCAAAAGGATATCTAACTTCACCAACTTACTCGGACGAAAATCCTGGATATGATAATCGAACGAGGCATATCCTTTGGAGATACTTTTCAATTTATCATAAAAGTCAATTACGATTTCACCTAAAGGCATATCGTAGTAAATCTCTACACGGTCGCCCGAAATATATTCCTGTTTGAGTAATATGCCGCGCTTACCTAAGCACAATGTCATAATTGGTCCGATATAGGCCGTATTGGTAATAACCGATGCTCGGATATAAGGTTCGTCAATATGTTCAATTAATGTAGGGTCGGGCAAACCGCTCGGGTTATGCACTTCCATACAATTGCCTTTCTTATCATATACCTTATAAGATACGTTCGGAACAGTCGTAATGACATCCATATCAAATTCTCGATCCAAACGCTCCTGTACGATTTCCATGTGAAGTAATCCTAAGAAACCGCAACGAAAACCAAAGCCTAATGCTACCGAACTTTCAGGTTGAAAAGTTAAAGAGGCATCATTCAACTGCAACTTTTCAAGGGAAGTACGCAGGTTTTCAAAATCTTCACTATCTATCGGATAAACCCCGGCAAACACCATTGGCTTAACTTCTTCAAATCCGGAAATGGCTTCCTTCGCACTATTCTTCACATGAGTGATCGTATCTCCTACTCTTACTTCCTTGGATGTTTTAATACCTGATATAATGTATCCCACATCTCCCGTGCGGATTTCATTCCGGGGAGACATTTCCAGCTTCAACACCCCGACCTCATCCGCTTCATATTCCTTTCCTGTAGCGATAAACTTTACATGGTCTCCCTTACGGACAACTCCATTGGCTACTTTAAAATAAGCAATAATACCGCGAAACGAATTAAATACAGAATCGAATATCAAACATTGAAGCGGAGCATCCGGATCTCCCTTAGGAGCCGGTACTTTTTCTATCACTGCATTTAATATATCGTATACACCTTCGCCTGTCTTCCCGCTGGCACGAAGAATACTCTCCCGTTTACTACCCAATAATTCTACAATCTGATCTTCCACCTCATCGGGCATAGCGCTCGGAAGGTCAATTTTATTGATTATCGGGATGATTTCCAAGTCATTCTCAATAGCCATGTACAGATTCGATATGGTTTGCGCCTGGATACCCTGGGCAGCATCTACAATCAATAAAGCTCCTTCGCAAGCCGCAATAGAACGGGATACCTCATAAGAAAAGTCTACATGTCCCGGTGTATCAATTAAATTCAGAATATACTTTTCATTATTATAGGTGTATTCCATCTGAATCGCATGGCTTTTGATTGTTATTCCGCGTTCCCGCTCCAAATCCATATCGTCAAGGATTTGCGCATGGTTTACTTCTATTGTTTTGGTGTATTCAAGCAAACGGTCGGCCAAGGTACTTTTACCGTGATCTATATGGGCGATAATACAAAAATTGCGAATATTATTCATCTATTACATTATATTAGGTGGGCAAAGATAGGAATTTTAGGGCAAAAACGCTATTTTTGGCATACCATTTGTTTTCCATATAACATGACGTTACAAGAAATAAATCAAGCATATAACCGTATCATCGGTTCGTTGGATAATAAAGAGTTGAAAAATGCGTTCGATTCGTTGCAATCGCTTATTAGCGGAAGTCGGGAATATACTTTTCAGGACAAATTAAATGAGTTGCAGGAAACATATAAATATATGTTACGCTATCGGATGGATGGTGTTAAAGACCCCATGCAGGAACAAATCTATCATAATCTTCATGCTTCCCTGTACGAGCTTGCCAACCAACTGAAACATAAGTTGTTGACATTGGTATCTCCCCTTGTTTTTTATAATTTCCGGCGCAGTATGCAGATGTTGCCTAAAGTGTCTTACAGCGAATTACATCATCTGCTTACTACGCATTACGACATCGAAAATGAAGTGGAATACGAAACGACATTATCTTCACTATTCAATAAAATATGGGTATCCGACCCACTCACTACGGAAGAGAGCACAGCTATTAAAAAAATAATAGGAGATTCGCTTTTACCTTTTTCTACGGGTTGTCAGATCGTATCGGCGCTTTTGCTGGCTCTTCAAATTTCTTTCGATAAAGAAAAGGTACTGTTATTATTTGATGCTGCTGGATTGTCTGCCGAAGGAGAAGTACGCGTAAGAGCATTTATTGTACTACTTCTTACATTATATGTATATAAAAAACGAACTTCCTTATATCCCCAGATAGAAAACAGACTGGCGGCTATTGCGGAAGAACCGGGGTTTAAAAAGACTATGCAGACAATCATACTCCGCTTTATTTTAGCAAGGGATACAGAGAAAATCACCCGGAAACTCCAAGATGAAATTATTCCGGAGATGATTAAGCTAAGTCCTAAAATCACCCGGAAAATGAATCTGAACGATTTCACTCCGGAACAATTGGGAGATGAAATGAATCCTGATTGGCAAGACATTTTTGCCGACAGTTCATTGGGAAAGAAGATGGAAGAATTTGGGGAGTTGCAACAAGAAGGAGCAGATGTTATGCATTCTACTTTTATTCATCTCAAGAATTTTCCGTTCTTCAGAGAGTTAAGCAATTGGTTTTTACCTTTTATACCGGAATATTCATTGTTCGGATACAAACAGAATGAAAGCGAGAAAGAAACATTAAATACATTAGCCGCAGCTACATTCATGTGTAACTCCGACAAATATTCTCTTTACTTCAGTATGATGAAAATGCCGGAAGCAGCCCGAAAAATGATGATCGAACAATTCAATAGCCAAGCTTCGGAAATGATCCGACAAAACAAAGAGGAGCTAATTAGTAAACGGGGAAAACTTGAAATCGTATCCGGACAATATGTACAAGACTTGTATCGCTTTTTCAAATTATACCTGAACCGATTGGATTTTGAAGATATCTTTCTGTCTCCGCTCGATTTTCATAATCTTCCTATATTACGCCCTTATCTGTCTGATGAAGAAAGCCTGACCACAATAGCAGAATACTACCTGAGGAAAAAATATTTTAAAGATGCCCTCATAATCTATAATCAATTAGCAACTATCAGGAAAGACAGTGATATCCTCTTTCAGAAGATTGGTTATTGTAAGCAAATGTTGGGTGATATTGAAGGCGCTTTGGATGCCTATTTACATGCAGACCTTATACATTCGGAAAGCAAATGGGTAATACCCAGGATTGCCGGATGTTACCGTACATTGAAACAACCCGAAGAGGCGTTGGAGTATTATCGCCGGTATGAAGAGTTAAACCCTGACAACTTGTCTGTACAAATCAGTATCGGGCATTGTTATCTGGAGTTAAAAGATTACAATGAGGCATTAAAATATTACTTCAAAGTAGAGTATCTCGATAACAAAAGCCATAAGGCATGGCGTCCGATTGCCTGGTGTTCCTTTCTCACCGGAAAATACGAACAGGCACATAATTATTATACGAAAATTATGGACAACCATCCTATGATGCAAGACTATTTAAACGCCGGCCATACCGAATGGGCTTTACTAAACAGGAAAGGAGCGATTGGCTATTATCTACAAGCTATCCAGACAGAGAATGGTGACTTTAATAAATTCAAAGAACAGTTTATGCAAGACACTCCCGATCTGGTAGCTGCTGGTATAGAAGAAGAGGAAGTACCTTTGATGCTCGACCAGTTACGCTATGCGTTATCTCCATAACCATATCCATAAGCGCCATAGCCATAACCCGATCGCTTATAATCAACGGCGTTTAGGATAACGCTCATGTTTTTAAGCTTATTCTGACTATAGAGCTTTTCTACTTCAGGTAGCATACGCTTATCCATCAAACCGGCACGAATAATAAACAGAGTCAGATCGGCTACCCGGTTCACAATAGAAGCGTCAGCTACCATACTGTAAGGTACACTATCCAATATCACATAATCAAACTGCTTCCGCAACCAAACAATCATTTGCTCCAATCGCTCACTGGTAAGCATTTGCGTTGGATTCGGAAGAATCAGCCCGGCGGGTATGACAAACAGATTATCACTTAATTCGTTTCTTTGGATCAACTCAACTATTTCATTCGTTTTTCCCGACAAAAAGTCAGTTACCCCCAACTGTTTTTCTTCAGATAAATGTTTACTAAGCGTACATTTACGTATATCCAAATCAACTAAAACAACTCGCTTTCCTGAAAAGGCAAAGCTTAATGCCAGGTTAGTAGATACAAATGTTTTTCCTGCACCCGGATTGAACGAAGTCAACATAAGCACCTGCATATCTTTAATCCGCATCCGCATAAAATCCATTTTGGTACGAAGAATATGGAATGCCTCGGTTATCGTATCACGACCGTCGGCCTGTACAACAACTCCCTCTCCCTTTTTATCTTTTCGGTCACGCAACGGTATATCACCCAGGAAAGGAATACTTAATATATCTTCAACATCCTTCCGGTTACGAACAGTTGTATTCATGGTATAGATTAACCATAATCCTCCTGCCGGGATTACTAATCCCAGGATACAAGCCGCCATCATAATGATTTTTGTTTTGGGAGCTATCGGCGTTTTACTTCCCATTGCCGGGTCGATGATACGGGCGCTGCTTTCCGTCATGGCCTGTGACAGGGCATTTTCTTCCCGTTTGTTCAACAGATAAAGGTATAGCGCTTCTTTAATTTTCTGCTGGCGTTCAATGCTCAATACTTCTTTCTGCTGAGTAGGGACAGCGGAAATACGCTGAACAGTTTGTTGTTCACGCGCCTTTACATTCCGAATTTTCATATCCAAGCCTACCGCTAAGTTATCTACAGCCCTTACAATCGTTTGCTTCATCGCCACCAACGAGTTATTCAGGTCCATCACTACCGGATTTTTCTCGCTACTGTTACCAATCAACCGATCTCGTTTCAGCAATATTGTATTATATTCACCAATTAACCCTTCAATATTGCCATCGGATATACCTGTATTAGCCGGAATAAGGTCGGCGCTTCTGGAAGGGTCGGACAGGTAGCCACGTACATAACCAACCAATGTTTTCTGATTTTGCAGTTCCAGTTCTTCTTTGCCATAATGACTGGTTTCGCTCAGATACATACCTGTTTCCGAATGAATATCAGTTAGCCGCTGCGAACGCTTATAGGTCTCAATATCCGTATCCACACTTCCCAGATCTTGCTCAATAATGATAAGACGCTCGTTGATAAACTCGGATGTGTTTACCATAATCTTGTTCTTGTCATTAATAGCCTCTTCATTGTAAACCATAATCAGGGTATTCAGCACATCCTCCGCACGGGGAATCGATTCATTCTGTAAGGTCAGATTAATAATAGTAGCCGTTTTATTGGCCAATGCTACACTCAGGGCATTAGCATAGTCCACCGATATACTTTCCAAATTACTTTTTGCAACAAAAACCGTTGTCTGATAATAGTTGGCATAATAGAGTGTAGGCGTAATAACAAGTTTTCCAAGGGGTGTTTCTACTGTATCTTTCAACAAGACAACGTCATTAAATGGCAGGCTTACCCCATTTGAGCCCGTACAATCCGACAAACGAACTTCGTTCTCCGAAAGCGGAGTCACTTCTAAAGACAATGTCTGAGCGTCTTCCACATCAAGAAACTGTATACTAACCGGTGAATGGGTATACAGTTCCACTTTTCGTAAGCCTCTCCTTACTTTATAACTGATATCTAAATGCAATCGTTTCGCTACTGTATGCATTAATTGTTTAGATTGGAATACCAGGATTTCATTATCTACATTCCGTTTTACATTAAATATATCCAGTTCGGCAAAAGCTGCCGATTCACTGGCTGTTCCCCCTTTATTATTATCTTTTATCAATACTGTTGCCGTACGGGTATAGATTTTAGGTGCTCTTTGTAAATAAATAAAAGCTGAAACACAACACACAATGATGGATATAACAAACCAATACCAGTTTATTCTCACGATTTGAAAAATATCGTGTAATGAAAGGTTATCATTTTCTTCTTCGATCATATAGGATATATCTTGTCTTTTTCCCATAGTATTAAAATTCATTTTTTGAGATTTATAATTAGTGTGGCAATAGATGCGATAATTGATATAGCAGACAACCAAACGCTTACCGAGTTATTTTGATTAATTTCGCTCTGTCCTGCCCGCGCCTTGTTTGGTTCCACGTATACAATATCATTCTGTTGCAGATAATAACAAGGCGATTCGAATATATCCCCCGAGCGCAAGTCGTGGAACAAGACGGTGCGTTTATCACCCGTCTCACGGAGAACGGTCACTCGGTCGCGTCTTCCGTAAATAGTAAGATCACCGGCCATGCTTAACGCCTCCAGCAAAGTCACCCGGTCACTATTGATTGTGAAAGAACCGGGACGGGCTACTTCGCCCATCACCGATATTTTAAAATTCAGGAACTGTATGGTTACAATCGGATCTTTTATCAGATCATCTTTCATCAAACGTTCTTTTATCAGGTTGGTTAATTGCATCCGGCTAAGCCCTGCTACTGCAAGTTTGCCTAAAATCGGAAAATCTATATTCCCTTCTTTATCCACCAGATAACCCAATATCCGTTGTTGTCCCGAAGTCTGATAACCCAACTGATATGTTACCAACGGCATATTAAAAGGAAGAGCCAGTTCAGGATCTTTACTGTTTACCATAATTGCCAGTAAATCATCCTGATGAATAATCATTTCATACGAATGTCCGATCGCCTGTTGTTTAAAAGGCTCAACATCCTGCAAATACACCACATTCTTAGGTGAACCACAGGATAGTAATAATCCTACAAAAAGGAATAAATAGACAAATCTCATTTTATTAATTGTTAAATATTGAATACATATTTCAATCAGTTGCCAACTTCATTAACATTTCTCTCATATAAGAGGGATTATAATATCGTTGGCTTCGGTTTTCATCCGGACGAGTTTCATAATAACGCCCTAATCGTTCACTGGCATAAGCGCCTCCATTACGGGCTTCATATTCCCAGTCAAAATATTCGGGAATATCGATACGTACAGCCCGGCGGTTCATTCGTTTTTTACCTGGGAAAGGGAGGGCAAAATGGAATCCGCCATTAGGTTCTCCTCCCGAATACATGGCGTAAAAACCAATACTTACTTCGCCAAAATGGCGGGTACAATCGAACCGTACGCCATAATCGCCGAAAATGTAACGCTGCGCTTTTATATCAAATTGCAAATTATATATGGGTTCATTATATCTTAGGTAAACAGATCCTGTCGGCCGTTTCCATCTCGATACTTCCCACTTACCTGAATAAAAAGTAGATGAGCCTGTAATACCGGCGCTCACTCCCCCACTCCATCGATCATTGTTTGTTTTATAGGAGGCGCTTACGTCTACCCCTAACCGATTAGCATTAAAATTTCCGGCATTTACTTCTACAAAAAAGTTTTTCGGAAATCGATATTCTTGTCTGAACAAGAGCATTCCCGGCCTTATATAATCCATCTCTCCTTTCATATTATTCCAGACAGGAAAGATAACCTGTCCGGTAAAAGAGGCGCCTTTCCAGAGGCTTACTTCCAGAGCCGGAGCGATATTCAGTATAGTTCCATATAATTTATCAAGCCAGGCATTATTCAATGTAGTCTGCGGATAAAGAACCACATCTATTTTACCGGCCGAACGATTTTCCTTTTTTATATCTTTCAACAGCAACCAGCTTTCATCCGTCTGATAACTGATCTGCACGGAAGACATCAATTGCTCCAATGTTATTTCATGATTCCTATAGGTTTCAGTCATTTCCCGGGAAACTTCACAAACTACCTGAGGTAATTGGCTTTCCTGTATGAGGAGTGAAATATCTCCTTTTAGTTTCCCCTCGTGTAATAACAGACAGAACGTTTCAAAAATTCCGCGTACCGGCCCTCTGTACACGTTATCGCTGTATGTTATATGCCATGTATCCGAATCATATCGTACGGCAATATCTTCCAGCCCCTTTTTTTTCAATAAACTTGTAATTTCTTCATTTGAGATATAATCCGTTTGCCCGGATAGCATACCTGGATAAAATAAGGCAACAAATAACAAAAATAAAAGCCCGTATATATGCTGGCGCGTTTTTTTCATTTATCAATGGATCAATTGGAATTCATATCGTATACCTCCCGAAATGGCTTTAAAATCATATGAAAACAGGTGAGCCGAAAAATACTTGAACAGTCGGGCTGTCGCTCCTATATTGACCCCATTAGTATCATACTCAGCAAGAAGAGAAACAGGTTTCAGAAAAGAAGGGGTATAACGTATTCCATAAAAAACACTTTTCGCCAACGAGTGATCCGAAAAGAAATAAGCGCCTAATGTAAATCCGAGCGTATGCCCGCCGAACTCCACATGTTTTGTGCCAACCGCATACACGGAAGCAAAATAGCGATGCTCTAATGTGAAAGGATTGAAATCGGAAGACTTGATCAAATCGTCCGAACCAACCGCAAGAGACGGATGATATTTCCCTTCTTTCAACGG
>JAISDJ010000083.1 GCA_031264865.1 Tannerellaceae bacterium
GTAAACCGCAATACGGTGGTACAGGCGTTCGATATTCTTTTGTCGGAAGGCTGGCTGGCTGCTTCGGAGCGAAAAGGAAGTTATGTGTCGGATAAATTGCCTTTACATACCGTGGAAACGGCAAAGAACGATTTCATCTTCTTTGATGATGGTCTGCCGGATACCTCTTGTGCGCCTATTAACGAGTTGGCCAGGTCGTACCGCCGGATATTTGCCCGGAAAGCAGGGTGGATAATGAACCGGGCCAGCGAGTTTGGAGAGATCCGTTTCCGCGAAGCCATCTCAAAGATGCTGAACTATAACCGGAGTATGAATACCTCGGCCCAGCAAATCTGCATCACCCGGGGAAGCCAGATGGCCTTTTACCTGACAGCCCGCTGCCTGCTGGAGAAAGGAGATGTGGTGCTGATTGAGAATCCGGGATTCAAGCCGGCCTGGGAAACCTATCTTCACGCCGGAGCCACCTTACTCCCTATCGCTGTAGACGACGAAGGTATCCGGATAGACGAAGTAGAGGACGCGCTGGCAAAATACCCGGTAAAAGCCTTGCATATCTCGCCACACCACCAATACCCCACAACGGTCACGCTAAGCCCGGACCGCCGGCTGAAACTGATAGAGTTATCTAACAACTACCGGTTCACCATCATAGAAGACGATTACGATAATGAATACCATTTCGGACAACGCCCGGTGATGCCGGTGTCGGCTTACGAAGGGGTTCACAACTATATTTATATCGGAACGCTCAGCAAACTGATCGCGCCGGCCATCCGCATCGGCTACCTCTACAGCTCAACCGCTTTTATTGAACAGGCAGGCGCTTTACGCCGGATTATCGATATACAAGGCGACAGCATTATGGAACAAGCCATCCTGGAACTGATAAACGAAGGCGCCGTCAGCCGTCACAAGAAAAGAATGGTAAGCCTTTATGCCGGGAAAAGGGATCTCTTTGCTTCCCTGCTCGACTACTATCTGAAAGATAAAGTCACCTATAAGAAACCGGATGGCGGGTTAGCCTTCTGGATACAGCCGGTAGAGCCGGTCGACCTGTATAAATTGAAGGAGTTGGCCAACCGGAAAGGGGTATCGTTTTATACACCCGACCGGTTCAGTTTCGGAGAACCCATACAAGGAATCCGTTTGGGGTACGCATCGCTCTCCGAAGAAAACCTCGAAAGAGGGATACAGGTATTGGGAAAGTATCTGTAAAATAACCTGCGTTCGGGATAAGCAGCCCTTGTGGTTTGAGGAGAATTATCTCCCCTTACAAGTATCTTTTTCACTTCTTCTTTCAGCTTCCAGCCCGCCTGTAACTACTTGTGTATAAACAGTTATGACTGAAAGATCTGCTTTCAGTCTGCTTTCAGTCTGAAAATATTGCCAAAAGAAAAAGTCATTACGATCTCTTCAGGAAACCATTACGATCTCTTTGTAAAAACATCACAATGGTTTTCCAACGACATCGTAGTGTTTTACTAACGACATCGTAATGATTTTTTTTGAAGGAACGCTCATTCTTTCGCCAACCCATATTTTTTGGCTGAAAGCGGCTGAAGGATCGTTCTTTCAGCCATAGCTATTTATACACAAGTATTTACAAGCCGTCTGAAAGCTGAAAGAAGAAGTAAAAAAAGTACTTGTAGGGGTAAATTATCAGGTGGAAGGAAAATTTTATAGATGGAAGGACGACGTTCCAAGGACACTGAGGGAAGAAGTGCAGGAGTGGATAGTAAAAAAATAGGACAAGCCTACCATTTTTAGACTTGTCCCGAAAGTGATCTGCCTGGGGCTCGATCGACATATGTGTATCAATTGGTTGCAGAATATGTGCGAAAATGGTATGAAAGCGTTATAATTTTGCCCTGTTCCCATTAATTGATTTATGTCAAGCGAAGATAGGAAAATAATGATGATATTTGCCCAACCTTATGGAATAATTTTTTCATAATTAAGGTTTTGGTTAAAGTAACGTCCGGGTCGGGAGATTCGGGCGTTTTGCATCATAATAATATCACTTTTCGTCTATCACCCTTTTTGATACGGTCGTTACATATCGGTATTTATTACCACCCTCAAGGGTTACGTAGTCTTCGTTTTCGTTTTTTAGGTTTGTCAGATATTCCTCCGATTGCTTTTCCGTCATCTCACATCTCGTATCATATTTATCAGATATGATGCTCACCCTCCTATCTGTTCCGTCCTGCATTATCCGATACTTTCTCTTTACGAGCCTGAACTCCCAGCAATACTCAATAGCGTTGTCAAGTTCATCCTCGTCAATGACAATCGTATTCGAGCATCCTATCGCTATCATAGCGGTTAGTAATATTGTTAGTATTTTTTTCATACTTAGATATTTAAGAGTTGTCCTTATTTTGATCCAATAAATGTGGGTTATTGTCTTCAAAATCAAGTTGCCGATTTTCAAATCCCCAATCTATCTTTTCAATTGTCGCACGTACATCTTTATATGACAGTTTGACGTTATTATCTTTTACAAAGACGAATAAAGGAATCTTTGTTCGTCTTTTAAATATCATGTTATCGATTTTATTTGATTCAGGAGTGAGAATAAGGTGGAATTTGCCGGATGGGTACCCAAGACTTTCCGCTATATCGTTAATTGTCCCTCTTCCGGGAAGATCGTTTAAAGGTTTTAATTTTTCCCTTTCTATTATATATATTCCTGTTTTGCACGCTTCGTCTTCCTTGCGTTCTTTCCCCACATCCTTAGATACTGTTTTCCCCCTTATCAGTTTTATCAAAAGGAAAACAATACTAAAAAACAGGGAAGTAACGCCTGAAATATAATATAAGATACCGCCGTCAACAATGGAGACAACTATACTAATTACTCCGATTGTCATAAAAAATATAATCCAAAACCACATAGTTGTTTATATTAATGCCCTTCCGAGCGGTTATTATTATTTCGTTGACATACAAAGCATAACTCTATATATTCCGTAGATGTCGTTAAATTCAACATCAAAAGATGGATACCCCGTGTTAGTGGACACGCATTTTACATGCTCCTCTTTTTCAGACGGGAATATTCTTTTCACTACTACCCCGTTACAAGTGTCAAGGACATACACCCGTCCCCATTCAATGAACGCCTTTTCATTTATCTTCTTAATAAGTACATACGATCCGTTAGGGTATTCCGGTAACATACTATCCCCGGATACGGTAATTGCGAAGTCAATACCTCTTATTGGAGATATTATGCGTTCGCAATTCTTATCTTTAATGGACACTATAAAGTCGTTGAGGCTACCGGCTTGCGCCGAGATAGGCAACAAGGGTATCATGTCCGGTGGTATGTTTTTTAATAATTCGCCGTTAATTTTCCTTTCAGCCTTTTCTTTCAACCCCAAAGCCTTCTTATCCAATAGCCGCTCTTCTGTTATATTTGTCTTCTTTGGGATAGCCCCTCTTAGAAACGTTAGATCGTCGTTTATGAGATACTCTAATTCAGTTTCATGCGCTGAATAGTTGCCGGGTAACTTTTGCTCGCAATCAACTAAATCTAATAGTATATTGATATTGGTTTTTAACTTTTCAAACCTCGGTTCGTTAACGCCCTCTATTCTTATTTTAGGGGGTTTTGCCAATTTTTCATTATAAATGTTTCCCAGCAACGCAAAGCATTCCTGATATAGCGAAACTATATAATTTTCAAAATACTGGATTAAGGTACTCGCATTTGCAAGCGTCGGCTTTGCTTTCTCGTTCCTCCAATTACTTATAGACGCTTGTGTTATCCCAGTTACTTTTTCAATTGAATACCCCGAAACATCCGATTTTTTCAACCAAGAAACTGCCTGATTGATTTTCTTGTCACTTTCTTTCATGCTTAAATATTTAAGTATTATATTTGTACCGTGTAAATAGGGTACACCGTATTGCTATTAATTAATATCTCATATTCACCTGAAAGCCGGTTGCATGCCCCTATTACATGCGCTGGCTTTCGCAATTTTAATAGTTATGGAAAATACTGAACTTATTCTCATTATGTCTAACGCGTTATATTTTATATGCATAATATCGCATCTCTTCCATATGCGTCGGGCGCAGAAATCCCAAATGTATTATATCAAAGAGCTGCGCGATATGTATCATTTTGTCATTGATTCAATTAAATTTCTTAATGGTCTTAATGAGGTTGCAGAAGAAATCGGCAATCGCTCTACCATGGTAGATGAAAAAACCAATAATAGTAAGAACCCCGGAGATAAGTCCGATGAATCCGTACAATCGTAATCGGCTCTCCTTTTTCTTTTCTGCTTTCTCTTTTTCCGCAGCCCTTCGGGCTTTTTCGTTGAGAGAATCCATCCAGCCCTCCCAAGCCGCATCTAATGCCTTACGGGCAAACTTCTCTTTTTCCTCTCCATTCATATAATTCGACCAGTCTGTAATTGTTCATGCTCTATTCATTAATTAAAGTTAATTACTTAAATATTTAAGTGTTTTTCTTTTGATTACTTAAATAATTAAGTATATTTGCAATATGATTTACAAATGCAATTACAAATATAAGAAAAATAAACAACCCAAATGAAGACAGCAAGAAAATATAACAGAAGTGAAATAATGAAGCGAGCATGGTATATGCAAAGTTGCTGGAAAGATATGAGTTTCTCTTATTGTCTGAAACGGGCATGGGATGAGGCAAAAAAGGAACAGGACCGCCTTGAACGGAAGGTTCAAAGAGAAGCCGAACAAGCCACACGGTATAGGGCTAATATGGAAGCAGCAAGTAAGATAACGGACGAAGCGATACTCATCTCCACAATGGAAAGCTATTACAGAAGCGGGGTTTATTCGGGCGACTAACCAACAAAAATCAAGAATCATATTAAAACATAAGACAATGAAATCAAAAGTAAAAGACCTATTAACGGGAAAAGTCCTAACGATGGCGCAGCTATCGAAACTGGTAAGCGTAAGCGAATACAACGCCATCCTGCGGGGTGAGTTGATTCACAAGTATGAACATACCCGTAAGGGAATGAAAGAGATAAAGTTGGGGGCAATATTATGAAAACACATCCTTACAGAATAGGCAGGTTTAACTTCATAACGAAGCTACACGCAGCCGTTACGATAGCTTGCCTCGCAATGGCAATCGCGCTCCTGATATGCGCATTCTTCAATCCGTATCACCTGATATACGGAATAGGGTCTATCGCGCTCACAATTGCATCCTATAAGGAAAAGCTATGGTAATAGAAGACATTATAAAGGCTGTAAAGCCTTCTGAAAGGGCTCTCATAACGGTTCAGTCTTACGGCGGTAAGGTGTTGATAATCGTAGAGCCGGCAAAGAAAAGACAAAGCAAGAAACATACAGCCGTGAGGCAGGATTTGTGATTCTGGTTAAGTTAAGTATTTCATTTTCGCTTGAGAAAGCCCCGGTGAAATTCCGGGGCAAACGGGGTACGGTAAGGCGCTACACGGGTTCGAGCCCTGATACCTCACCAATTTTTAAACATTATCGAATTATGAACGTAGAAAGCATTAACAGAGAAGCGGAGTTCGTAGAGTGGAAACGCAAATGTTCCATGCTGCAACCGGGTGACGAACTTGACGTAACGAACGACTACGACCGCGCGTTGGAGGGAAACATCCTTGCATGGGCGTACAGGCAAAAGGGCAAGGGCTATTTTTTCCACAAAGAAACCCGCGGTGCGAGGATATTCCTCGTCCGGGACAAGTAGGAAAAGGAAAAGTAACAGTATCACAAATATATAATAATCATGGAAACAAAGAAAATTGCAATCGCGAACTTCCCGGCTTTTTTGAAGAAAAAAGAAGTGTGCGCCATCCTTAGATGTTCGTACCGGGAAGTTAACCGGATCATCGAGCGCGGCGATCTGCGCTATGACTACAAGAGAGGGGGAACAATCCTTTTTAAGGAAGAAACGATACATGCGTATCTGGAATCAATCAAGGTGAGAATTAATTAACATAACTAAAAAGTAAAGAATTATGACACTTATTAAGAAACCAAATGAGCTAAACGCTCCAACACGGCTTAAAGTATTAGTGTACGGACAAGCTGGAACTGGGAAGACGACTGCGGCGTTATCAGCCCCCAAACCGCTACTACTCGACTTTGACAACGGTATTCACCGCGTCAACTACGGGCACCAACAGGACACCGTACCGGTGAATAGCTGGGCGGAAGCAACGCAGGTGATAGGCGAAGACCTGTCAGCCTATGAGACGATTGTAGTAGACACGATCGGTAAGATGATGGACTACATAATAGACGATGTAGACGCTAAGGGCTTCAACGGATGGAAGCGTTGGGAGAAGATAAACGAAGCGTTCACGTCCTTTGTACGCAGCCTTTCCCGGCAAAACAAGAACATCATCTTCGTAGCGCACCGCGACACCCGCAAGGAAGGCGAAGAAACGGTATTCGTTCCGGCTCTCCGTGAAAAAAACTACACGGCAATCGTGACCGAACTTGACCTCTTAGGCTACGTTGAGGTACGTAACAATAAGCGCACGATAACCTTCAACCCAACGTCGAGGAACGATGGCAAAAACACCTGCAACCTGCCAGCCCTGATGACTATCCCCACCGTTGTAGACGCGAACGGGGCAGCTATGCCGAACACGTTCTTTCAGACGCAGATAATCGCTCCCTACATTGCGAACCTGCAGCAACGGTCGGCGGCTATAAAAGAGTACGAGGCGGTCGTTTCGGAGATCAAAGACAATATAGAACTGATTACCGACGAAGTATCGGCCAACGACTTCATAGAACGTATTGACTCTTTCAGCCATACGGGTAATTCTAAGGCGGTAGCCGGCAAGCTGCTGGCGGCCAAAGCAAGAGAATTAGGCTTAACCCTCAATAAAGAGAAACGGTATGAAAAAGCAGCCTAAATACTTATTGTACGCCTCGCTATTGGATGCCTATCAGGGCTACATCGGCAGTGATGAGATATATAACGAATACTGGGGCAATGCTGAGCATCCCCAGTACACCGAAGACGAGTTCCACGAAAAGCAACGCCTCGCCCTTATCGACCGGATCAACCGCGTACCCTTCGACAGCGAGAAGGCAGACAGGGGTACGGCGTTCAATGAGATAGTAGATTGCATTATCCTACACAAGAAGTCGGATAAGATGGATATAGACATCCGTAAGGTAGAAGGGTTTATGCATGCCGAATATAACAACCGCACACACCACTTCCCCATCGCTCTATGCCGTGAGTTCGCCGACTATTACAGAGGCGCAACCCCGCAAGTGCTGACAGAGGGCATACTCCCCACAGCGTACGGCGATGTCCTGCTGTACGGCTACATAGACGAACTGATGCCAACGTCGGTACACGACATCAAGACGACCGAGAAGTACGCCGTCGGTAAGTTCAAGAGCCACTGGCAACACATGGTATATCCCTATTGTCTGAACGCAGAGGGCAATCACGTGTACGACTTCGAGTACAATATTGCCGTGCTGAATGAGACGAAGTACGCATACAATTATGAGACATTCACGGAGTATTACAATTACGTACCGGAAGTAGACGTACCACGCCTTACGGCGCATGTTGAGGGTCTTGTGAGGTTCATAGAGTTACACCGAGAAGTAATCACCGATAAAAAGATATTCAACCTATGAACGAAGCGCCAAACCCTGACGTTTGCCCGTATTGCGGGGGAAAGGTTGAACTGGTTGACAGTTCGGAAATATACGGGAGAAGTTACGGATTAATGTATCTGTGCAAACCGTGCGAGGCTTATGTAGGCGTTCACAAGGGAACTGATAAGGCGTTGGGGACGTTGGCGAACAAAGAATTAAGAGATGCCAGAAAGCAAGCTCATTATCATTTCGACGTTATCGCAAAAACTTCTCTCATTAATGAGATTTGGGGAAAATATATCCCTGGACTTTCCAACAGGAATAAGGCTTACTTATGGCTATCAATGCAGCTTGGCGTCGAACCGGACGAATGTCACATCGCCCTATTCGATATTGATACTTGCAAAAAAGTTGTTGAGATCAGCAAAAAAGCATATAAAAAATGACAAAGACAATCCGGCTAATTAAAAAAGATGGCGAAATAATGTTCAGACAGAACGTGCTGAATAGCCTCGATAACGCATTCAGCACGTTAATGAACGGCGCTTACATCCTTACCGTCAAGAGGGAAACAAAGAAACGTTCCCTTGACCAGAACGCACTGATGTGGCTATGGTACACCTGCATCGAGCGGGAGACGGAAACGGATAAGAACGACGTACACGACTATTATTGTACGAAGTACCTGCACCGTAATATGAACATCAACGGAAGGCAGACGGTAGCGGTCGGCGGTACATCGAAGCTAAACACAGCGCAATTCGCAGACTTCCTGAATAAGGTGCAGGCAGACGCCGCCAGCGAGTTCGGCATACGCCTGCCTTCCCCGGATGACTTGCGGTTTGAAGAATTTAAAAATGAGTATTCACGGTACTTATATTGACTAATGGGAACGAATAAGGAATATTACGACTTAGCATCAGAGCGGCTGCGTAAAGTCATGCAACAAATGAAGATCAATTTCAACAATTAAAATAATAAAAAAAATGGGAAAAATGAAAGGTTACAAAGGTTTTGACAAAGACCTGAAATGTCGTGACAAACAATACACGATAGGAGTAGAAGAGAGAGAAGAAACAGTCGATTTATGCAATAGCGGCTTACATTTCTGTGAAAACCCGCACGATGTGTTCAGCTACTATTCAGCTGGTGATAGCAATCGTTTTTGCGAAGTAGAAGTAGAGGCAGACGAAGTGTCTGCCCAAAGAGAAGACGACTCCAAAAGAGCAGCAAAACGCCTATTTGTGAAAACCGAGATAAGCGTTCCCAATATATGCAAAATCGCGGTTTCTGCATTTTTTGAAAATTTCAAATTCAAAGATAAAATAGATTCAGCAGACACAAATAACGCCGGTGATTGGGGAGCCGCCAACGCCGGTGATTGGGGAGCCGCCAACGCCGGTGATTGGGGAGCCGCCAACGCCGGTGATTGTGGAGCCGCCAACGCCGGTGATTGTGGAGCCGCCAACGCCGGTTATCGTGGAGCCGCCAACGCCGGTTATCGTGGAGCCGCCAACGCCGGTTATCGTGGAGCCGCCAACGCCGGTTATCGTGGAGCCGCCAACGCCGGTGATTATG
>JAISDJ010000114.1 GCA_031264865.1 Tannerellaceae bacterium
TGGGGGTACCTAAAGTCCGTAACCGCAAGGATCGGCCTAGGGTAAAACCGATGACTGGGGCTAAGTCGTAACAAGGTAGCCGTACCGGAAGGTGCGGCTGGAACACCTCCTTTCTGGAGTCTTGAGATGACCGCGTGGTTGCATACGAGGTGGTATGAATAAAAAAGTGTACGAAAGTACAAGGATAAATAGACAGTGAACGTGTATTTTATCTTGTAACTGCTTCTTGTTGGATGTATTTTACTATGGCCTTTTCTGTTTCCTGCAGATTGGCATAGCGCCCTATAATGATGCCATTTCTGATGACAAGGGCCGTAGGAGTGCCGATAATGGCATAGTTTATAAAATTCTCTCCCATAAATCCTTTATAGTCGCATATTTTATCTTCCCACGGAAAAGAAGGAGAATGATATGCGTAAACCCTTTCATCTGTATCGGTGGAAACGGACACTACTCTGACGCCCGAATGATGAAGCACTTTATAGTGTTCTTTTAATTCTTCCAGTACCGCCATGCAATGGTCGCATCCCGATTCATAGAATAAAAGAAAGGTAATGCCTACGAAATGGTTATCCAACAATCCTTTTACAGGAGGCGCAGGTTTTCCCCGCTTCGTTTTTTCGGAAGAAAGAATCCGTTTCAAGTTACTGTTTTGTGCATCTAGATTGATATCTTCCGCGTAAAGAATCTCCTTTTCGAATAAACAGGAATAATAAATAGTACGAGTTGCCATAGCCGGCCCGACATATACAGAGTTTTCCAATCCATTTGCCTATGGAAATACACTTTTATTTGCCGGAACGCCAACGTATCCTCCATACTTATAGCTTCGTCCATATCATTTATATAATCCATGATATCCAACAGGCCGGAGGCATACAAACCTGCCCTGTTACCATCGGATTTCAATTCCAACACGGCCCCGGTGTGAAGATTTTTGTTACCGGGGCCGATCAGGACTTGTCCGTGTACTCCGCATGCACCTGCCGGCATGAGGCACAATATAAATACTCGTTGTCTTTCCATCGTATAACGAACCTGATTACATTGGTGTTCGAATAGCCTACCAGATTTGCCGAACCGGATACCGTCCAGATATATTGAACCGCCTCGACGGAGGAATCTACCAAAGCCTGGAAAACCACATTTACCGGAATATCCGTTGAGCTGACTGAAATAGTTCCGATAGAAGGCGTCCCCTGGCAAGACGTTTGTTGCGCGATGCACCATTGATTCCCGGTCCACATATAAAAACCATTCCCTTTCAACTGATTGGAAGTAGACGAATTTTCATTGTAAACGGCCATCTTGTCTGCACCGATAGTAACCTGAGCCTCCGGCTCTGTATTCGAAATGTTTGTGTCTGAAGTAGAAACAAACCATAAAAGTGTTTCTTAAATTGAAAAAGAACTGAATAAAAGGTCATTAAGGATATTTATATAAGAATAATCCCTAAAAGGATAATTTTTTGCCTTAAATCTTCATTTATCAATAAAAAAATAAGGATTTATTTCCTTTTCTATTCTATCTTTGTATAGTTTTTTGCACATAGAAGCATTGGATAAAAGAAACCACATTTATGATAGTAAATGACAAATTTAATCAGGCATTAATACAAAAGATACAAAACCTGTTGCCATCGGGGAAGGCCCGGATCCGGTTACTTACAGATACGGTATCGCTGGGAAGAGAAGCCGCATACAGAAGGCTTCGGGGCGAAGTTCTTTTTACATTTGAAGAAGCTTGCAAGATAGCGTTTAAATTGGGATTATCGCTTGATAGCCTGATGGATGTTCCCATCAGGGAAAACAACCCCGAATTCCATCTAGCCTCTTTGCCCATTAAAGCATCAATAGGAAACCCTGTCGAGACTTATTTTTCCTCAATATTATCCGGACATAAACAATTTGGTGAAATGGTGAATGATCCGAAATTATTAACAATGGGGGTATTTTCTTATATACCTCATGTTATGTTTTTCCCTTATCCCGATCTGCTACGGTTTGGAGTGCTTATGTGGTCGTATCAGTTTATGGATACTCCCCTGAAATTATCGGAAATCACGTTATCTAAGGAATATGAGGAGAAATTTAAGGAATTAAGTTTTTTCCTGACAAACATACACAAACAGGTTTTTATCTTCGATTATTTTATTTTTTATTCGTTATGCAATAAGATTAACTATTTCTATGACTTAAACTATATCTCCGCGGAGGAGAAACATCTGTTGGCTGAGGAATTGATCAAAATGCTTTCTGTACTGGAAGTAAAGGCCTCCATAGGAAAGACACAGTCTAAAAAAGATGTATGGCTATACCTGTCTCATTTAACATTCAATGCCAACTATACCTATGCGCAAGGTACAACATTTAAACGTTCATATATAGAAGTATATCATTTAAACACACTCGTTTCGTCCGATCCGTTGATTTGTAAAACGCATAAAAAGTGGATTGAATCGTACCGAAAATACTCAATGCTGATAAGTGCAGGCAGAGAAAAAGAAAGAACAGGTTTCTTCAGATTGCAGGAGCGATTTATTGAAAGGCTCTTCTGAACGAACAAACATAGTGAGAGATACGTTATTGCTGGTGTGTTTACCTGTCGCCGGCAATTAAAATAGAGTTTTTTAGCCTGAAAACATTAACTAAATCTTAGCAAAACAGTCTGTGTTCCTTAATATTCAACCTGTATTTTTGCTGCATATCAATGAGTATATGCATGAAAAAGAAAATTATAGATATAAAAACAACACTTCTGATATTCATTCTTCTTTTATTAAATCTACATGCTCTTTTTGCTCAAAATGGACTATTGAAAGGAAAAATAACCGATGCACGCACACAGGAAATTCTTACCGGCGTGGCTGTTATGATAAAAGAATTGCCGGGGATAGGTATCAGTAGTGATATTGATGGGAATTACAGCATTTCCTTGCCGGTGGGAACATATACGGTAATTGTTTCGTATGTTTCTTATTTAACACTTGAAATAACAAAAGTTGAGATTACGAAAGGAACGATTGTCAACCTAGATATAGACATGAAAGAGACGGTGCAAAATCTTCAGGAAGTAATGGTTATTGCACGAATGGATATGGAAGCGGAAAAAGCGTTGATGGTGGAACGCCGGCAGGCTACCGTGGCCGTCGAAAACCTGGGAGCCAAAGAAATGTCTGTCAAGGGACTTTCTACCGTTGCCGACGGAATTAAAAAAATAACCGGTATATCTATGGAAGGAAGTAGCAAAGTCTATGTCCGGGGTTTGGGCGACCGGTATAGTATGACCTTCCTCAATGGTTTCCCCATTGCATCGCCTAATCCTGATAACAAACTGATCCCTTTGACGTTATTTCCCACGTCGATCGTAAAGAACATATCCGTAGGCAAAGTGTATCAGGCGTCTGTATCCGGAGATTATTCCGGGGCGCATATCAACATAGATACCAAAGAAAATATAGGAGAGGATTACTTTACATTCAGTGTATCAGCCGGCGGAAAGACAAATACCCTGTTTGCCGATTTTTATTCTTCCGATAAGGCCGGAGCAGGTAGCCCTTTCTTAGGCATAGTGAACGGGCTTGGTTTAAAAGAAAACATAAAGAAAATGACTTCCGATGATTTTGAGCATTGGCAACGGACAACGAATCCTTTCCAA
The DNA here is from genome assembly GCA_031264865.1 of Tannerellaceae bacterium. Classification (GTDB taxonomy): domain Bacteria; phylum Bacteroidota; class Bacteroidia; order Bacteroidales; family Tannerellaceae; genus DFXE01. Next base: position 3,658 of record JAISDJ010000114.1, read on the forward strand.
ACAGGTTTTTCCATCGGTAAACAGGCGGCGCTTCCGGCCATCGGATTGGATTTCGGCATGGGTAAAACATGGAATATCGGAAGCCGAAAACTGAATGTGCTGCTGGCTGCCGGATTCAACAATGACTATACATGGTACCAGGATGCTTATGTCTCTACCGTTAATGCCCAGGGTGTTATTCGCGACCGGTATACTTACGACAAATACACGTATGAGACGACCGCCGTCTTGCTGGGACAAACCGGATATACACTTGGTAGAACCGATCGCATATCTTATAATATAATGCTTATCAATAATACGGAAGACAACTATATGCGGCGCGAAGGGACGGATGCAGAAGGCATGGACCTTGTAGGAAGTAACAGCGTTTATCATGCCTATCAACTGTTCAATAATCAACTGACGGGGAAACATGAATTAGTCTGGGATAAACTATTTGCCGACTGGCAGGCATCTTATGGACAGACTGCAAGCGAAGAACCGGATCGCCGCCAGGTGATGTTCGTCCGAAACGAGAACGGATATCTTTCTCTTTTCAAACTCAATCAACAGGAAACGATGCGTTACTTCGGAGAATTATCCGAGAAAGAATGGAACGGAGATATAAAACTCAGACTCCTACTGGGAAATAACGAATTACACCCAAACTTTATCCGTATAGGCGGCGCCATACGAAGCAAATCGCGCGATTTCTATTCGACCAACTTCTATTATAACCTGAAGAATATCTCGCCACAGATAGAAGATATATACGATACTGACGCTTTCCTTACGTACGATAACATTTCCAATGCAACAATAACTATTAGTAAAAACTCCTTGCCAAGGAATAAATACTATGCCGGCTCGAAGGTCTATGCAGCTTTTGCCGATATGGAATATTATCCGGCGCCGGGACTGCTTCTTTCGCTGGGATTGCGTTATGAACATTTCAACCAATGGACAAGGTTCTGGACAGACGCCGCCCAAGAAAAGCGCGCCGAACTGATAACCGATGATCTGTTTCCTGCGCTGAACCTTAAATACACCATTGCCCGAAACGATAACCTTCGCATGGGGATTTCGCGCACGGTTACCCGTCCTTCATTCCTTGAAATGGCGCCTTTTGAATATAAAGAATCCTATGGCGGCGTTGCCATCCGCGGATATGAAGATATAAAGAATGGATACAATTACAATTTCGACCTCCGCTATGAACTTTTCCAGGGATTTGGCGATATGTATTCACTGGGAGCTTTCTATAAACACCTCGAAACGCCTATTGAGCGTGTTCAGGAGTATGCCGGCTCGCTTATCCAAAGTTTCCGAAACGTAGACAAAGGAACCGTTTTCGGAGCGGAAATAGAAATACGCAAGCAGGTATCAAAGAATTGGAAAGTCGACTTTAATGCATCTTATATACACACCCACATCTCTTTGCCCGAGGAAGGTTTATATACGGATAAGGCAAGGCAGTTGCAAGGAGCTTCGCCATATCTGCTCAACTTCGATGTGAATTATGCGCCGAAATTCGGCAATAACAGACAACTTTCCATCTCTACTGTCTATAACCTGCAAGGTCCCCGCATCAGCTCGGTAGGCATTAACGAAGTAAACAATGTAGTAGAAGAGACGCTACATTCACTCGATTTCATTGCCTCTTACAGCTTTATCCATGATATGAGACTAAAACTGCAAGTCAAGAATCTGCTCAATCCAAAACATACATTCACCCAAAAAATAAAAAACACAGAAAAAAAAGAAACAGTACAATATTTTCGTAAAGGAACAAACATCGGAATAAGCCTTTCCTTTGATTTTTAATAATAAAAAAAATACACTTAAAAAGAAGATCATGAACAAGTATCTAAAAAAAATCAGTTATATACTGATAGTAGCGATTACGCTAAGCACTTTCACCGCCTGCGATAGCAAAGACGATGAAGTCCCCACAGTCCCGGAAGTCCCCATAGTCCCTCCAGATGACGGCGACGATACCAAAGAAGACTTCCAACTAAAAGGAGACCTATCTATCGAAAAAACCTTAAAAGCCGGAACCACCTACGAACTCATTGGCGGTTATCAAATAAAAGCCGGTGGAAACCTAATCATCGAAGCCGGCGTAACCATCGAAGCAACCCGTAGCATCGACGGCCAGCCTGATTATATCATTGTTGAACAAGGCGGCCAAATCAACGCCAACGGAACAAAAGAGGAACCCATCATAATGACTTCCACCCGCGAGCAACCCGGCGCTTGGGGAGGTGTCCACATTTGCGGCAAAGCGCCGGTCAACCTATCAGGCGGAACTGGAAAATCAGAAATCGGCGACGCTCCTTTTGGCGGTACAAGCCCGTCCGATAATTCCGGAACCATGCGTTACGTACGTCTTGAATACACAGGTTTCGCATTCAGTGAAACAAAAGAGTCCAACGGGCTAACCATGTATGGAGTAGGAAGCGGCACAACGATTGAATATATCCAGGTATATAAAGGCTCCGACGATGGTTTTGAATGGTTTGGAGGAACAGTAAATGCGAAATACTTAGTTTCTACCCATAGCGAAGACGATTCGTTCGACTGGACGGATGGCTGGGTGGGAAAAGGACAATTCTGGGTAGCCGTACAAGACCCAACCGCTCCCGGAGCAGATGGTACAGCAAATGGTGATTGTTTAATAGAGGCTGATAACCGCGAAGATAACTTTGGAAATACACCCCAATCATGCCCCACGCTTTCGAATCTGACATTAATTGGAAACAATGACGCCAATAATCAAAAGCGTGGGATACGCTTACGTGCCGGAACAGCTGTAAAACTGTACAACGCACTGGTAACAGGTAAACCAAGTTCTGTAACCATAGCCACAACAGAAACCGAACAAAGCTTTCTGAACAACATTGCTTTGATTGAATATCTTTGGGCAGACAAAGCCTTCTCGTACGAAAATATCTCAGATCTTGCTTTAGATACCAAAGAGGGTAACGCCATCAACCAAGCGATCCACTTTTCAGGCGGTTATATAGGAACCCTTGAAGGCGGAAAAGATCTGTCGGCCGACAGCTTCTTCACCAAAGCGCCCTACAAAGGAGCCGTTCCTGCTGATAATGACTGGACTGCCGGTTGGACAAAGAAATAAAAGCCGGCTATTTGCACATAATATGGCACATGGACTATGCGGAACAGGCGGATTCTATGTGCCATAATTTTTAACCGAACTGTAACAAAATAGTCGGTTATCTGTAATTTTCCCATACTATCTTCGCCAATAAAAATCAATTTTAAAACGTAAAAGAAAATGAAAGAAACAATGCTGGCAATAGTTCTTTTAATTGCTACTTTCTCCGGTATACAAGCCCAACGGATTAAAGGGTCGGATACGATGCTGCCTTTATCGCAAAGAGTAGCAGAAGAGTTTATGAAAACTAATCCGTCCGTTACAACTACCGTAACAGGGGGAGGTAGTGGCGTAGGCATTACCGCCTTGCTTGAAGGAACTACCGAACTAGCCCAACTTTCCAGGCAAATTAAGTTCGACGAAAAGAATAAACTGAAAGAAAAAGGGATAACAGTAAAAGAAGTGATTGCCGCTTATGATGCTTTAGCTGTCATTGTACACCCTTCCAATAAGGTAACCAACCTTACCCGTGAACAATTAGAAAGAATCTTCACCGGAAAAATCAAAAACTGGAAAGATGTAGGTGGCGCCGATCTGCCAATTATTCCTTACGCTCGCGAAACATCTTCCGGAACATATGAGTTTTTCAAGGAGAGTGTGTTGAAAAACAAAAACTATATGTCGGGCATTATGAGCATGCCTGCAACCGGTGCAATTATCCAGTCTGTCGGTCAAACCAGAGGAGCAATAGGCTATGTAGGATTGGCTTACTTGAATAAGGATGTAAAAGCCATCCATGTATCTTACGACGAAGGCAAAACATTCGTGGAACCATCGGTGACCAATGCCAAAAACGAAACTTATCCGATTGTCCGCCCCCTGTACTACTATTATGATGTAGCAGCAGGAAATAAAGTAAAATCATTTATCGATTTCATCCTTTCGGGTAAAGGGCAAAAGATTGTATCGGAAATTGGATTTATTACAGTAAAATGAAACGATTCAGACGGATCATAGAGCGCTTGGCGGAGGTAATGCTTACCCTTAGCGGAAGCATTACCAGCCTTGCTATTTTGCTTATCATCATTTTTCTTTTCAAAGAAGGGCTGGGACTTTTCGATAGTCCGTCTGTAGAAAAAGGATACATGCTTTGCGTCCATTCGTCCAATCCGATTGAACAGCTTACACCACATCAAATAAAAGAAATCTTTGATTGGGAAATAACTGATTGGAACGAAGTAGGCGGCAGTAAAGGAGAAATCATCCCTTTTCGTTTCGATGAATTGTTTTCTTTATATCCTGAAGAAGAATTTGGCGAAAACTATGAATTACTTGAGCAAAGACTGGGTGAAGTAATTGCCCGAAACCCGGATATAATCGCTTTTCTTCCCGAACAATATCTACCGCGCGAAAACCAGGCGGTTAAAATACTGCCGGTAGAAAGTATAAGCCCCATCGATTTTTTTGGAGGTAAGGAATGGTTATCTACAGCTACGCCATCCCCCCAATTTGGCGTGCTGCCACTCATCATGGGAACTGTGTGGGTTAGCTTTTTTGCTATACTGATTGCTTTACCGCTAGGACTGGGAGTTGCCATCTATCTATCAGAGCTCGCAGGTGTACGTACACGTAAATTGCTAAAGCCAACCATTGAATTGCTGGCTGGTATTCCGTCTGTGGTCTATGGTTTTTTCGGATTGGTTGTATTGGCACCCCTTATACAGCGAACGCTTCATCTTCCCGTTGGAGAGACCGCTTTTGCCGGGAGCCTGATATTGGCAATTATGGCGCTTCCTACGATTATAACAATCGCCGAAGACGCCATGAGAGGAACGCCACGAACGATGCGCGAAGCCAGTTTGGCATTGGGTGCTACACCTTGGCAAACGATTTATAAAGTCATTGTTCCTTATGCTTCTTCGGGTATTATGGCTGCTGTTGTGTTAGGGATAGGAAGAGCGATCGGCGAAACAATGGCAGTACTGATGGTAACGGGAAATGCTGCCGTGATACCCCATTCGCTTTTTCAATCGGTACGAACCATCCCGGCGACTATTGCGGCCGAATTAGGCGAAGCTCCCGCAGGAGGCGCCCATTATCAATCCCTGTTTCTACTTGGATGTATTTTGTTTGCCATAACCATGATAATTAGCGCTTCGGCCGAATTTATCTCGAAAAGAAGCCCTGATAAAGAGATATGATATGAATAAAAAGACAAAACAAAAGATAGCTTTCTCTATTTTCCGTCTGCTGGGATTGGTGGTCGTAGGTATACTTTTCTGGATACTCGGATTTATTATTTATAACGGAATAGGTGTTATAAACTGGAATTTCCTGACCACCGCACCGTCTGAAGGAATGACTGCCGGCGGGATATTTCCTGCCATTGTAGGAACATTATACCTGATTGCCGGAAGTGTAATTTTTGCATTTCCAATAGGCGTGATGTCTGCCGTTTACATGAACGAATATGCCGGAGACGGTTGGATGGTTCGTTTCATCCGCATTATGACTAACAATTTGGGAAGTATCCCTTCCATCGTATTCGGCTTATTCGGTATGACATTGTTTGTAAATACTTTAGGTTTTGGGGATTCTATTTTGGCAGGTTCCTGTACGCTTGGCCTGTTGGTTTTACCTTTAATCATCCGTACTACCGAAGAAGCGCTGAAAGCTATTCCGGATTCGTATCGTACAGGTAGTTTGGCGCTGGGAGCCAGCAAGCTCCAAACCATCCGGAAGGTTGTATTGCCGATGGCTTTCCCGAATATTATTACAGGATTAATCCTGTCTATCGGAAGAGTTTCGGGCGAAACAGCCCCTATTCTGTTTACAGTAGCCGCTTATTTCTTGCCGAAATTACCGGATAGCCTGTTCAGCCAGGTAATGGCGCTTCCCTACCATTTATATGTAATCGCCACCAGCGGAACCAACATCGAAGCATCGCGCCCAATAGCTTACGGAACAGCCTTAGTATTAATAACCATCGTCTTATTAATGAACCTACTCGCAACAACGCTGAGAAAGTTGAAAGTTGAAAATTAAAAATACATATGGTGCAAGCAAAAGATATAAATTTTTATTACGGAGATTTCCAGGCATTGAAGAATATCAGCATGGAAATAGAGGCCCATACGGTAACAGCTTTTATTGGTCCCTCCGGATGTGGCAAATCCACCTTCCTGCGATTATTCAACCGGATGAATGATTTGATAGATAATACCCGCCTTACCGGAGAATGTTTGATTGAAGGAAAAAACATTTACCATAAATCTGTACAGGTAGACGAATTGCGAAAAAAAGTAGGTATGGTATTCCAGAAACCTAACCCTTTCCCCAAATCAATCTTCGAGAATGTAGCATATGGGCTTCGGGTAAACGACATCTGCGATAAAAAGTACATTGCCCGGCAGGTAGAAGAATCACTAAAAGCAGCAGCGCTATGGGACGAAGTGAAAGATAAACTGAAAAAATCGGCTTTCGAACTGTCGGGAGGGCAACAACAACGGCTCTGTATTGCTCGTGCACTGGCTATATCTCCCTCTATCTTGTTGATGGACGAACCAGCGTCGGCGCTCGACCCCATTTCGACATCTAAAATAGAAGAACTGATCCATTCACTAAAAAAAGACTACACGATAGTGATTGTAACCCATAACATGCAGCAAGCAGCCCGTGTAAGTGACAAAACAGGCTTTTTTATGCTCGGGGAACTAATCGAATATGATGATACAAAAAAGATATTCCTGAAACCTGAAAAAGAACAAACTCAGAATTATATAACAGGAAGATTCGGTTAATACTAAAATAAATAAAAATGAAACATACGGAACAAGAATTGCAATCACTGAAAGAAGAAGTAAGCCAAATGTGGAAATTGGTCCTTTCGCAACTCGAAAAGTCGAAACAAGCCTTTCTGAATAGTGATATTGAATTAGCAAGGGAAATCGTCAGCCGCGAGAAACGGGTTGACGCCTTTGAACTTAAAATTGATAGCGACTGTGAAAATTATATTGCCCTTTATAGTCCCGTCGCCATAGATTTGAGACTGGTCCTTTCACTCATTAAAATCAGCAGTACCCTCGAACGCATTGGCGATTTTGCAGAAGGTATCGCCCGACATGTTATAGACGACGATTGTAATAGGATAAATCC
>JAISDJ010000153.1 GCA_031264865.1 Tannerellaceae bacterium
CTAACCGTTTTTACCAACAAAGCTCCGGATCGACATTACCCATTGTGAGAAATGGACATAAATAGATCCTAAGTTATAAGGAAGAAAAATTATTTGACACAGTTAAATTTACACGCCCTAATTATATGATACCTTGTGCCATCATTGCTTTGGCTACCTTCATAAATCCGGCAATATTGGCGCCTTTTACATAATTGATATAATCTCCTTCTTTGCCATGCGTTACACATTGGTTGTGGATGGCGTTCATGATCTGATGTAATTTAGCGTCTACTTCTTCTGCTGTCCATGAAATATGCATGGCGTTTTGTGTCATTTCCAGACCGGATGTGGCAACGCCTCCTGCGTTAACGGCTTTTCCAGGGGCGAAGAGTATTTTATGTTCGAGGAATAAATCAACTGCTTCAGCGGTACAACCCATATTGGAAGTTTCCGCTACACAGATCGATTTATTGGCAATGATTTGTCTGGCGTCATTTTCGTCCAATTCATTTTGGGTGGCGCATGGAATTACAATGTCTGCTCTCAGTTCCCAAGGACGTTTGTTTGGATAGAATTTAGCATTCGGGAATTCTTCTACATAAGGTTCTACAATATCATTGCCCGAATTACGGAGTTCAAGCAGATACTCGATTTTCTTTCCCGCTATACCTTCGGAATCATACACATAACCATCCGGACCGGATATGGTGATTACTTTAGCTCCTAATTCCGTTGCTTTTACCGCCGCGCCCCAGGCAACGTTTCCAAAACCGGAAAGGGCTACTGTTTTGCCTTTAATGTCCATGCCATGTGTTTCCAACATTTGGTGTACAAAGTAAAGCGAACCGAATCCGGTTGCTTCCGGTCGTAAGATAGAGCCGCCATATTCCATCCCTTTTCCGGTAAATGTACCAGTATTTTCGCGAGCTAGTTTTTTGTACATTCCATACATATAACCTACTTCACGTCCGCCTACGCCGATATCACCAGCCGGAACATCCGTGTCGGGGCCGATATTACGCCACAATTCCATAATGAAAGCTTGGCAGAAGCGCATAATTTCGGCGTCGCTTTTTCCACGGGGGGCAAAATCGGAACCCCCTTTTCCTCCTCCCATCGGAAGGGTGGTTAGGGCATTTTTAAATGTTTGTTCAAAACCTAAAAACTTCAGGATAGATAAATTTACAGATGGGTGGAAACGAATACCTCCTTTGTACGGCCCGATCGCGCTGTTAAATTGTACGCGGTAACCTAAATTTACCTGAACATCACCTTTGTCGTCTACCCAAGGTACACGGAAGGTAATGATACGTTCGGGTTCAACCAAACGTTCTATAATTTTTGCTTTTTCAAACTCCGGATGTTTATTATAAACATCTTCGATAGATAAGAGAACCTCTTTTACAGCTTGCAAATATTCCTTTTCTCCAGGATGCTTGGCTTCTAATGAGGATAAAATTAACTCTGACTTCATAGCGTTTAATTTAAATTTTAGGTGACAAAATGTTCACAAAAGTATGTATTTCTATGGAACAGCAAAGTTTTTTGCTTACTTTTGGTCACTTTTAATTGTTAAATTTTATGAGTGGCATTCCTGATTTTAAGAATTTGGTATTTAAAGATACATCTTTTGCCAACCTGATGAATAAGCGTATATATAATGTATTGCTTATTGCTACAAAGTATGATGCGTTTATGTTGGAAGACGATGGACGTGTAGACGAACAAATATTTAATGAATACACAGCATTAAGCCTTCGTTATCCTCCCCGTTTTACACAAGTCACAACAGAAGAAGAAGCACTTTCCGAATTGCAAGACCGTAATTTTGAACTGATTATCTGTATGCCGAATATGGATAATCGTGATATATTCGCTGCTGCTAAAGAAATTAAAAAACATTATCCCAATATACCGATTGTTGTATTAACCCCTTTTTCCAAAGAAGTTTCCAAAAGAGTAGCGTACGAAGATTTAGGCGTCATCGATTATATATTCAGTTGGCTTGGCAATTCTGAATTACTACTGGCAATTATCAAACTGATCGAAGACAAAATGAATGCCCCCGATGATACGGAAAGCGTAGGTGTACAAATTATTTTGTTAGTAGAAGATTCCGTACGTTTTTATTCTTCTGCTTTACCTTATTTATATAAGTTTGTTTTAGAGCAAAGCCAGGAATTTTCAAAAGAAGCTTTGAACGATCACCAACGTACGTTACGTATGCGGGGACGTCCCAAAATAAAATTAGCCCGTACCTACGAAGAAGCTGTTCGCATCTTCGATCAGTATAAAGACCATATATTGGGTATTATTTCGGATATGAGTTTTGTGCGTGAAGGTAGGAAAGATCCGTTTGCCGGATATAAATTCGGCAGGTATGTACGTAAATCAGGATTGGTAATACCTTTTGTTATGGAGTCGTCTGATGCCTCTAATAAGGTATACGCTAACGAATTGGGAACCTCGTTTATTGATAAGAACTCGAAAAGTTATCCGCAGGATTTACGGAAGAAGATCATGCGTCATTTTGGTTTTGGAGATTTTATTATTCTGAATCCGAAGACCCAGGAAGAAATCATGCGCATCAAAGACTTAAAGGATTTGCAGAAGAAGATTTTTGAAATTCCTGATGATTCGTTGGTTTATCATCTTTCCCGTAATCATTTTTCCCGTTTCTTTTATTCACGTGCAATGTTTCCTCCTGCCGAAGTATTGAAACGTGTAGATGTTATCGACTATAAGGATATGGACGAAGCCCGGCAATTGATTTTTGATTTAATCGTTCAATATCGCCGGATGAAGAATAGTGGAGTCGTTGCGATCTATCAAAAGGAGCGGTTTGATGAGTATAGTAATTTCGCCCGTATAGGAAATGGCTCTTTAGGAGGGAAAGGTAGAGGTTTGGCTTTTATAGGCGCTATGGTAAAACGTTCGCCTGAACTGTATCAGGAAAACTTCGCTGTTACGATTCCTAAAACAGTTGTGATCTGTTCTGATATATTCGACGAGTTTATGGAGTCGAATGAACTTTATCCTCTGGCTCTGAGTGAATCGGATGATGATACGATCTTGAGATATTTCCTTCGCGCCAGCCTGCCGTCTACTTTGATAGAAGATTTGATGGCCTTCTTCGATGTCGTGAAAGGACCGATAGCCGTGCGTTCATCCAGTTTGCTGGAAGATTCGCACTACCAGCCTTTTGCCGGAATCTATTCAACGTATATGGTTCCGAAAAATCCGGACAAATACGAAATGCTCCATACCGTGAGTGATGCTATCAAGGCTGTCTATGCATCGGTCTTTTATAAAGATAGTAAGGCCTATATGACAGCTACCTCCAACTTGATTGATCAGGAAAAGATGTCGATTGTATTACAGGAAGTAGTAGGCTCTCAGTATAACTCTCATTTCTATCCTACGATATCGGGTGTTGCCCGCTCATTAAATTTCTATCCGATTGGAAACGAAAAGGCGGAAGATGGGATTGTAAATCTGGCTTTGGGGTTAGGAAAATATATTGTAGATGGAGGCGTGACATTGCGTTTTTCTCCCCGTCACCCACATAATATCCTTCAGATGAGTACAATGGAATTTGCCCTTCGGGAAACGCAAACCCGGTTTTATGCTCTTGACCTGAAGAATATGGCTGATCAGTTTTCGATTGACGACTCATTTAATCTGTTAAGATTGAGCGTAAAGGAAGCCGACACCGATGGCTCGCTGAAATATATCGTTTCTACATACGACCCTTACGACCAGATTATTCGTGACGGATATTATCCCGGTGGAAGGAAAATCATTTCGTTTACCAATATCTTACAACATGACGTGTTCCCGCTGGCGGAAACGTTAGATAAGGCGCTACATATCGGGCAAACAGAAATGGGACGTCCGATAGAGATTGAATTTGCGGTAAATATAGACCCTAATCATTCGGAAAAGGCTACATTCTATTTGCTCCAGATTCGCCCGATAGTAGATAATAAGGAGATAATGGAAGAAGATTTGACGGAAGTCAAACCGGAAGATACAATCATTTCATCCGCCAGCGTGCTTGGACATGGGATTGTGTCGAACGTATGTGATATTGTATATGTAAAGACCGAGGCTTTTAATTCGGCTAATAACCAATTAATAGCTTACGAGATAGAGAAAATAAATAAGGAGTTCACCGAAAAAAAATTAGGTTATGTACTTGTTGGCCCCGGTCGTTGGGGAAGTAGCGATCATTGGTTGGGTATCCCTGTTAAGTGGCCGCATATTAGCAATGCGCGGGTAATTGTGGAATCCGGCTTGGAGAATTATCGGATTGATCCCAGTCAGGGAACTCATTTCTTCCAGAATCTGACCTCTTTTGGCGTGGGTTATTTTACGATAAATCCTTTTAAAGAGGACGGTTGGTACGACCAAGAGTTTCTGAATACACAGCCGGCTGAACAGGAAACAGATTATCTTCGTCATGTTCGCTTTGATAAACCGATAGTCGTCAAAATGGATGGGAAAAAGAGTTTGGGAGTAATCATGAAACCGGACATTTGCCACAAATAACAGATTCGGTAATTGCATTTTATTTCAAATATATTACATGGACGTCTTATCTTGCCTCGTCTGCTGTGGATGTTTTTTTGTTCTTAGTGGTTTTCTGATAACACGGAATCTGATCAGAGACAAATGAGAAGCCTCGATAATAGGATCATGTATAAGACAATAACCTTGTCATTCCTGAGTTATGCCACCTTTTTTTGAGCAAGATGCCTACCTTTTTTCAAGAAGGTAGGCACGAGATTTTTAACACCGGATGATGAATGCGCTGTCTGACCTGACTATATCCTCTGATGCATTTTTTTCTGAATGAGATGAAATACCAGGTATTTTATGTAATTTTGCGCTCATGATTATTGCCCGACAGAAAAGAAAGGAAAATATTGCCGAATATTTACTTTATATGTGGCAGATTGAGGATATTATCCGTGCGAATCATTTTGATATTAACGCTATTCAACAAACGGTTATTTCCAAATATGACCAATCCAATGAGGTAAAAGAGGAAATGGTCCGGTGGTATGAAGAGTTAATAAATATGATGCGTTCGGAAGGGGTTATGGAGAAAGGTCATATCCAGCTGAATAGGAATGTTATTATTACATTGACAGACCTTCATCTTCGTTTGTTGAAATCTCCAAAGGAAATGATTTACGGAGCTGCATATTATAAAACACTTTCTTATATTGTACAGTTACGCGCCAAATCGGGTGGGGAGGAAATGCTGGAGTTGGAGACTTGTTTTACAGCAGTCTATGGCTATCTGATGTTACGAATGCAACATAAAGAGGTGAGCGCCGAAACAATGGAAGGTATTAAACAAATCAGTTCGTTCCTGTCTCTGCTATCTGAGAAATATCAGGCAAATTTAAAAGGAGAATTATATTTAGACGATTGATATAGGATGAAAACAATTTTAATAACCGGGGCTAACGGACAATTAGGCAATTCGCTTCGCCTCTTGTCTGAACAATATCCGCATTACAGATTTCTTTTTACAGATGTTGATATATTAAATATTTGTGATAAAGATGCTCTTCTAGACTACATGGAGACCTATAAGGTAGACTATGTTGTGAATTGTGCAGCTTACACGGCTGTAGATAAAGCAGAAGATGAAGAAGTATTGTGTTTAACCATAAATCGTGATGCTGTCCGGAATTTAGGAGAGGTGGCTTCGGCAGTAAAAGCCAAAGTTATACATATATCTACCGATTATGTATTTGATGGTACGAATAGTATTCCTTACGTCGAATCTGATTATACATGTCCAATGTCTGCTTACGGAAGAAGTAAGCATGAGGGCGAACTTATTTTAAAAGCAGTTTGTCCCAATGCTGTTATTATCCGGACATCTTGGTTGTATTCCGAATTTGGAAATAATTTCGTAAAAACGATGCTTCGTTTAGGTAAAGAGCGTGACGAACTGAATGTTGTTTTCGATCAGATCGGTACACCTACCTATTCCGGAGATTTAGCATTGGCTATCTTGTCGATTATTGACTATTCGGAAAAGAAAGAGTTTATTCGCGGTACTTATCATTATACCAACGAGGGTGTGTGTAGCTGGTATGATTTTGCATTGAAAATATTTGAGCTGAAACATATTTCGTGTAACGTATGCCCTATTGACACGAAAGATTATCCTACCCGTGCTACGCGTCCGCAATATAGCGTATTGAATAAAGGAAAGATAAAAAAGAAATATGGTTTGACAATCCCGCATTGGGAAGAGAGCCTGAAACGAATGATTACTGAGCTAAATGATTGACAATAGATATGGCATATGCTGAGGAAATAAGGAGGAGAAGGACGTTTGCTATTGTAAGTCACCCGGATGCGGGAAAAACGACATTGACGGAAAAATTGTTGTTATTCGGAGGCGCTATTCATGTAGCCGGAGCTGTTAAGTCTAACAAGATAAAGAAAACGGCTACATCCGACTGGATGGAAATAGAAAAGCAGCGCGGTATCTCGGTAGCTACTTCTGTTATGGCTTTCGATTATGCAGACCATAAAATAAATATTCTGGATACACCCGGCCACCAGGATTTTGCCGAAGATACATTCCGTACGTTAACAGCTGTGGATAGTGTGATCATCGTTATTGATGCAGCAAAAGGGGTGGAGGCGCAAACCCGTAAATTGATGGACGTTTGCCGTATGCGTAAAACGCCTGTGATTGTGTTTGTTAATAAACTCGACCGGGATGGGAAAGATCCGTTCGACCTCCTGGATGAAGTAGAAGAGGAACTACAGATAAAAGTTCGCCCACTAAGCTGGCCTATTGATATGGGGCAACGCTTCAGAGGTGTATATAATATTTATGAAAAGAAACTGGATTTATATACACCGAGCAAACAATATGTGACGGAGAGCGTCGAGTTTAAAGATGTGAATAGTCCTGAACTTGAAAAACATATAGATGCCCCTTTGGCGATTAAGCTACGTGAAGATCTGGAATTAATAGAAGGCGTATATCCTGCATTTGATGTGGATACGTATCTGAAAGGGGATATCGCTCCGGTTTTCTTTGGCTCTGCTTTGAATAATTTTGGCGTGAAAGAATTACTGGATTGCTTTATTCGGATAGCTCCGTCTCCCCGTCCGGTACAAGCATTGGAACGTGTTGTTGAGCCGGAAGAAGAAAATTTTACCGGTTTTATATTTAAGATCCATGCCAATATGGATCCGAACCATCGAAGTTGCATTGCTTTTGTAAAGATATGTTCGGGTAAATTCGAACGAAATGCAAATTACAAGCATGTACGTTTTGATAAAATGATGCGTTTTAGCAGTCCGACAGCGTTTATGGCTCAGAAAAAAGAAGTAGTGGATGAAGCTTTTGCTGGAGATATCATTGGTCTTCCCGATACCGGAAACTTTATGATTGGCGATACATTAACGGCTGGCGAAGACCTTCACTTCAAAGGATTGCCAAGCTTTTCTCCCGAAATGTTCAAATATATTGAGAATGCCGATCCGATGAAAGCCAAGCAATTGAATAAAGGCATAGAGCAATTAATGGATGAGGGAGTTGCCCAATTGTTTACGAACCGGTTTAACGGTAGGAAGATTATCGGAACGGTTGGACAATTACAGTTTGAAGTGATCCAATACCGTCTTTTGCACGAATACGGAGCGCAATGTAAATGGGAGCCTCTTAGTTTATATAAAGCTTGTTGGATTGAAAGCGACAATGCTGAGATGCTTGAGAACTTTAAGAAACGAAAAGTGCAATATATGGCTTGGGATAAAGAAGGGAGAGATGTTTACTTAGCCGATTCTTCGTATGTGCTGACAATGGCTCAACAAGATTTTCCTGCTATTAAATTCCATTTTACGTCGGAATTTTAATTACAGTATATCTTTAATTTCCGCTAATGAGCGTACAGTATAAGTAGGCGTAAAACCTTTTGCCGGAAGCCCTTCGGGATTAAGCCATACTTGGGCGATCCTTGCATTATAGGCACCAACGACGTCGGCTTCCCAACTATCGCCAATCATCAGTGTTTCAGAGCGACGGGAGTTCGTGTTGATTAATGCGAAATCAAATATTTTCTTATGTGGTTTCTGTATATTGGCATCTTCCGAAAGAATCATCCGGTGAAAGTAAGAGGCTAATCCTGAATTAAAGAGTTTTCTGGATTGTACTTCCCGGAATCCGTTGGAAAGAATATACATTTTATAGAAAGGACGTAAATATTCCAGTAAGTCAATGGCTCCCGGAATGAGTTGAGTTTTGGTGGTGGTACGTTCCAGAAAGTCATGATTCAATTGTAATGCCGATCCTTTATCATCAATTCCTTTCACCAGAAGAACGTGGCGAAAACGTTCTGTTATCAGTGTTTGGCGATCTATTTCATGATTTCGATATTGGTTCCATAATCGTAGATTATTCGGCATATAATAATCGTAGAATGCCTCAAAGGAGCCAAAATATGAGTTAAATCCATAATCGGTATATATTTCTTTGAGACATTCTTTGTTGTTATGGTATGTATCCCAGAGGGTATCGTCCAAATCGATAAAAAGATTTTTACATTTCATCAGGATACTTCAATCACCAGGAATTTACCCAAGCTCCAGAATGATTTAATATCATTGATCTTAAAAGTGATGTTACCTTCTCCGTCTTTCAAGAACTGGTAAGAGCCTTCAGGATGATTTGATTTCAGTTTAGCCTTACTTGTAAACAAAGATATTTCGGTTACTTCACGGATATCAATAGATATGAAATAATCCCTGTTAAAATCATCTTGTAGCACTTTTGATTTGGCGAATAATCCTCCTCCGGAGAGTATTTTCTGATTTTTCAGTTCTTTTGATGTGCCGAAACAATAGTAAGCTGTGTTCAGTGCTTTGTCTTGCGTTTTCAATTTTTCAGATTGTACGGCACTGGTTGCTGCCAGGTCTTCGATGTTTTCATTCAGCGATGTAACCATATCGTCTAATTCTTTAATACGTATATTCTTTTTTGCCAGATCTTCTTGTAAGGCCATAATCATGTTGGCCTTTTGATCTAATTCGGCAGTCAGACGGTCTATCGTTTTCCGTAAAGAAGATGATTGTACATTACTTTTCTTTAACCTGTCTTCCAATTGAGCGATTTGTTCTTTGTTCTTTTTAAGCGTTTCACTGATCAGCTCCATGTTTTGTTTTATTTGTTCTCTGGTGCTGAGCGTTAATTCTCCACTTTTTTGTTGTTGGATCGTTAAATAGTTTTCCGCATCGCGAATGGATTGGAAATCGGCTTCAATATCATTTAGGATAGACAACATATCATTCATTTCCGAGACATTCTTCACGTTTTCTATTTTTAATGAATCGTTTTCGGCTTTAAGCCTTTTTTGTTCTGCCGAGTATTGGGCGCAAGATGTTAAAACGACTGCGCTAATACAAACCAATAATACCTTTTTCATGTCCTGTTTGTTTTAATTAAAAACTTATTTTTCTATAGTCCCTTTTTTGCCTTCTTTCAAGCCTTCCACTATAATAACAATTTCCCCTTTAGGATCGTTCATTTTAAAATGGTTAATGACTTCGTTAATCGTACCCCTCACTGTTTCTTCATACATTTTTGATATTTCCCGTGAAACAGCGATCTGCCTTTCATTTCCGAAATATTCGCCAAATTGAGTGAGTGTTTTTACCAGCCGGTATGGAGATTCGTAGCATATGATTGTACGGCGTTCTCCGGATAGTTCTTTCAACCGGCTTTGGCGTCCCTTCTTTTGGGGCAAGAAACCTTCAAAACAAAACGTATCATTAGGCAGGCCCGAAACGACTAACGCCGGTACAAAGGCGGTAGCTCCGGGTAAACATTCCACGTCTATATTTTGTCTGATACATTCGCGAACCAACATAAAACCAGGATCGGAAATAGAAGGAGTACCGGCATCGGAAACCAAAGCGATTGTTTCTCCTCCCAAAATACGCATAGCCATTTGTCCGACCGTTTTATGTTCGTTGAATTTATGGTGCGATAACATTTTGTTTTGTATATCGAAATGTTTTAATAAAAAGCCCGTTGTCCGGGTATCTTCAGCCAGAATTAAATCTGCTTCTTTTAAGATACGGATAGCCCGAAATGTCATATCTTCCAGATTTCCTACGGGAGTTGGTACAACGAACAGTTTTGCCATAAGCAGTAGTTGGTTTTCAGAGGAAACGTCTTTCCAGCAGTTTGATAAATTCACCCACGATCGTATCTTCCATATTCCAATTTAGTTTTTCATTCAGATAAGCTACAGACTCTTCATATGTACGTATTCCGTTAAGGTCTGAAATAACCTTGTTCATTTTGGCTGCGTCTCCATTAAACAGTTCTCTGCGAAAATAGAAACAGTCGTTCAAATTGAATGCTTTCTTTAAATCCGATAGATTTTGTTTTTCCAGCGCTTCATGTAATGATACCGTATGTTTTTCTATTATGCCGGATGGTTGGGTAGCTTCTGCTATCGACAATTCTTGAATGAGTATATCTTCTTTATTGATTAGCGCCCGATGCTCTTCCATTTGTTTGTGCAGCATCTCAATCTGAATCCTTTCCAGTTCGTGTAAATCGCTTAATACTTTATGAGTCAGATCGAATGTTTGATTGAAAAAGGAAACAGGATAGACTTCTGCCTCCTGCATACTGGTAATCAATGTTTCTAATTCTTTTATATCTGTTAGTAGAGAATCAATCTTTTCATTATTGCCCATATTGTAAAACCTTGAATGATACGATATGGCAAATATAAACGATAAAATTCATTCATCATACAATTGGCCGGATAAATAAAAGTAAAAACGTTATATAGTATTGAGAAATTAGTTACTAACCGGAGGCGAAGGAATCAATACGAGAACCATGGCGGCGTCGGAATCGATTGGGATGTAGATTGTGCCTGTACATTCTTTTCTGATGATTCTTTTTGATACCAGATCGTATAAATCTACCGGAGCATTGACTTTTAGGTCGATACTGATTTCTTTTTGTTCGAAATAAGGATTGAAAAAGAGATAGGTCGGATTTTCTCTTGGGGAGAAAAAATCGGTTACATTACAGTCTACTTGTAGAATCCCGGGCACATTCGTCGTATCTACTAAGGAAGCGAGCATTCCTACCCATGCGGAACCATAGAGACAGATATCTGTAGCGGAAGACATTGTTTTTACCTGATCACCGATTGCATAAGGGCCTTTATCGGCAAGTATACCTTGGAGGGGCTCAAAATAATTTCCATTGTTCAGGTCTTTCCTCAAGCCTTCATAGGATACGACATGGGCAGGATCACCTTGCCAGATAGCACTCGACTGACGGTTGCGGGGATGTTCGTCGGCATAGAATAAGCGGGAGGCATTAGCTAGATTTACAATCCATTTTCCGATCGAATGAGCGTAGGCAGGATTGTATTTTACGATGGGAACCAGAGCGGCAGCCTGCGAGAAGGTATTCATGGCAAAGGCATATTGTTCCCATTTTTTCTGTCCTACAAGTCCGTGTACATCGTATTCTTCCCAGCGTTCAGCCATTACGCCCCAGCCGTCGCGATCGGAATTGTTTCCGTCGAAACACCAGTTGAGCATTTTAAGTTCGTCGTACTTTGTTCCCAATTCGGCATTCATTCGTACGGCGAGATAAGCTCCGTAAGGCATCATGATTTCGTAATAGGTTCCTTCTTCTTTCGGGCGGTGTTGCAGAAATTCCATACATTGATGGGCGGCTTCCAAATATTTATCATCGCCGTATTTCTTCCATGAAACATACATAAGCCAGGCTAATCCGGCTGCGGCGTCAGGCTCTCTCCATACGCCGTTGTTATGGCCTTTGCGAGTTTTAAAGTTAAAGGCCGTGAAATTGAAGTCGGGATAGGTGCGATCTTTACGGAGGTCGGTGATTGCATCGTACCAGTTGTCTACTGTCAGGCGCATGGGTTCCTGGAGTTCTTCTTTCAGAGGATAAAGGTCTACCAGCATGGAATAAGCCATTGCCGGCCATATTTCATACCAAAAGGTCTCTCCTGCCCGTCGGTTCAGACTGTTGAGGATAAGGTTGTTGTTATTGCTTTTGTTGAAAAACTGCCGGATCATGCTTACGAAGTCTTCGCCGTTGTAATTGCTTTTGTCAAT
>JAISDJ010000158.1 GCA_031264865.1 Tannerellaceae bacterium
TTCTCCTTTAACAGTTTTTCGTAACGGCCTTTTGCGTTATCGGTAATCATTGAGATTGTTCGTTCTTTCAATGTAAAGTAACTTCCAACAAGCGTTGCGCGGCATTGTTCTCTGAATGACTCGATGCTGTGAAAAAGCATTTGAAAAGTTTCAAAATCCACTACCCAGCATACGCAATCTTCGGTTGCCTGTATGTATTCGCGCGAAGGATGGCGTAAAAAGAACGAAATCCAATCAATTACAATATCCCCTGCCGAATAGAAGTGTGTAGTAATGTCGTCTCCTTCTGTATTAAAGGTATATGAACGGATAAAACCATATTCTAAAAACCAATAATAATTAGATGTTTTTCCAGCTTCTATTAGAAAATCGTTTCTCTTGAACTCAACTTGATTGAAATGGGGAAGTACAACGTTTATTTCGTTTGGCGTTAATTGTCTTTCCGTAAAATAATCCCATAAAAATTGTTTATCCATGATATGTATTTAATTATTCAAAAATAGTCACATAAAATTTTCAGTTGCAAAAGTTACCCCAAAAGAAATCCCGCTACAATACCGTCTTTATGGTATATTTTGGTTTTCGCAGTTATACTCCCAAGAATCAATCTCCGGTTGAAGATACAGGCAAAAAAAAGCAATAAGGAATTTATTTCCGGTGTAACACCGCTTTACGATCTTATTGTTTTTTGCAATTGAAAATTTAAAATTGGAATTACAAAGGTATGGCAAATTTCCGAACAGCCAAACCATTTTCAAAGTTGGCAAAAGAAAAAAACCATTATGATGCCTTCAGTAAACTATTATAATGCTTCCGATAAACCATTATATACTCTTTACCAAACCATTATAATGATTTACTGAAGACTTCGTAATGATTTTTTTGAAAAAACGCTCACTTGCTTTTTTAATTCTTTTATAAACACTTTTTGCCTTTCAGCAAGTTTTCCTTACATCGAACTCAAGTTTTTATCATATTGGCAGGTGGTTTAAAATTGTGAAGCAAAAACAGAAACAAAATAACAGCCATGTCTCGCCTTCTTATTTTGTCTGTTTCCTTACATATTTTATTCGCGGGAAAACAAATGGTGTATTTTCTTTATATCTTATATATTCTTCTCCAAAGCGTTCTTCCAATTCTTTTTCTTCAATGAATTTATGATAAACACTTCCTATGATGAATCCAAGAATGCAACTTGTTATTCCTACAAATATTCCGCCAATAAACGTTCCAATACCCAGATAATATATTATTGCGCCAAATTCTATGGGGTTCCGGCAATATTTATAAGGCCCGGATGCAATCAAATAGTGTGTTGGGGCATTGGGTGCAGGTGTTCCTTTGCCTACTTTCCATTGTGTTATGGTAGCCCATATTAAAAACCATAATCCAATGATTATTCCGATATATACTATAATTATTTCAACAACTCTGTTTAGATTTGCCGGTATATAGTTTTTAAGTAGCAAACCAATCATTATAAAAATACCCGGTAAAATAGCCAAAAAGAATATGGCGCCAACCATTAATGAAGCAATTTTATAGACTTTTGAATGGTGCTTCCCTGAAAATTTTAATAAAAACCGGATTATTATTCGTTTCATTATATTTTCTTTTTTACAGTTTATCCGTCAGGTATCTTCGTACCGGTATGTCGTAAAACTTTAAACAGATATAAGCTAATAGAATGCTTCCCACTACTACAGCTGCTGCTCCGGGTAATGATGCCTGAAAAGTGAGGCTTTCATTCTTTACCCATGCATAATACAGATAGATCGTTTTTCTACAGGTCCATTTTGCTTCGTGCTTGTTTTCATTGTAATTTCCCGAATAGTACGATTTTATATCAATAAAATTCCTAAAAAGTCAGGATATTCTGAGGTTTTAGGAATTTCATTGATTTTAAATATAGATTGCTATCTTATAAAGAGCAATTCCCTGTATTTCGGAAGGGGCCACATTTGATTGTCTACCATCAGTTCGAGGTCGTCGATGTGTTTGCGGATCTTATCTAAATAGGGGACTACCGTATCATGGTAAGCAATTGCGCGGGAGCGTGAATCGACGATACTGTTGGCTTTCTTCCGGGCTTCTATCATTTCATCTACCATTTTCGTTACGGCACAGATATGGCGGGCTATTTTCCGCGTTAATCTGCGGGGTTCGGCGGAGAGTTCTTCGTATTCGTCGCCTTCGAATGTCTCTTTCAGTTTCGCTATTGTTTCTAATAAGACGGACTGGTAACGGATTACGACTGGAATGATATGATTAAGAGACAAATCGCCTAATACACGGGCTTCTATTTGCACTTTCTTAATATAGATTTCCCATTTTACTTCGTTCCGGGCGATTAGTTCTTTGTTGTTTAATACATTCGTTTCTTTAAACATCTCTATCACTTTCGGAGTCAGGTAGGCATCATATTGGAGAGGTATGCTGTTTTCGCAATCCAACCCCCTTTGTGCTGCTTCCTCTTTCCACTCTTCACTGTACCCATTACCGTCAAAACGAATGGGTTTTGATTCTTTGATGTAGGCTTTTAATATTTCGAAAATAGCCACTTCTTTGCTTTTACCCGACGAACGTAAGGCTTCAACGTCTTTTTTAAACTGTTTCAACTGATAAGCGACAGCTGAGTTCAGCGCCAACATAGTAGACCCGCAATTGGCTGATGAACCCAACGCACGAAACTCGAAACGATTGCCTGTAAAAGCAAAAGGAGACGTACGATTCCGGTCTGTATTATCCAGTAATAATTCAGGGATTCGTCCGAAACCGAGCGTCAGTCGTTTCTTATCATCTACTTTTATCGCGTCTTCTATCGAACTGTTTTCAAAACGGTCTAATACATCCGAAATCTCTTTTCCTAGGAATGATGAGATGATAGCGGGGGGAGCTTCGTTAGCGCCCAGGCGATAAGCGTTTGAAGCAGAGGCAATACTGGCTTTAAGCAGCGCATTGAACTTATGTACCGCCATTAGCGTATTTACCATAAAGGTGATAAAGCGCAGATTGTCTTCCCGGTCTTTTCCCGGAGAAAAAAGATTGATTCCGGTATCTGTTCCCATCGACCAATTACAATGTTTGCCGGAACCATTTACGCCCATAAAAGGCTTTTCATGCAACAAAACACGGAAGTTGTGACGGCGAGAAACACGTTTCATCACCGACAGGAGTAACTGGTTGTGGTCGTTTGCCAGGTTACATTCTTCATAAATAGGAGCGAGTTCAAACTGGTTGGGAGCTACTTCGTTATGGCGCGTCTTCACAGGAATGCCCAATTTGTAACATTCTACTTCGAGGTCTTTCATAAATTCCTGCACACGTGAAGGAATTGCCCCGAAATAATGGTCGTCCAACTGTTGATTCTTAGCGCTTTCATGCCCTAACAAGGTCCGTTCCGTAAGAGATAAATCCGGACGCGCCGCATAGAGGTCTTCGTCTACAAGGAAATATTCTTGCTCCCATCCTAAGAAACAAGTTACTTTTTTAACATCGTCACTGAAATAGCCACATACCTCTTTGGCCGCTTTGCCCAATGCTTCAATCGAACGGATAAGAGGCGTTTTGTAGTCGAGCGCCTCGCCGGTATAAGCGATAAAAACGGTTGGGATACATAAAGTATCGTCTACAATAAAAGCAGGAGAGGAGGGATCCCAAGCTGAATAGCCGCGTGCTTCGAACGTATTACGAAGCCCACCGCTGGGAAAGCTTGAAGCATCCGGTTCTTGCTGTACCAATAATTTTCCGCTGAATTCTTCAATAACGCCGCCCTGACCATCCGGTTCTACAAATGCGTCGTGCTTTTCAGCCGTACCGTCAGTCAGCGGCTGGAACCAATGAGTGTAATGCGTAACGCCTTTTTCTAACGCCCACATTTTCATGCCGGCAGCTATATGGTAAGCCATATCCCTGCCAATAGGCGTTCCAGTATCAATGGCTTGTGTTAATACATCAAATGTTTCTTTGGCGAGATACTTCTTCATAGCCTTATGGTCGAAAACGTTCTCGCCGAAATATTCGGATACTTTTTTGGCAGGGACGATGGCTTCTACCGCCTTCCGGTTCGAAGCCCTCTCCACCGCATTGAAACGTAAGATAGACATGATGTTTGTTTTTAGAATGTTATACCGGGGGGTAAAGATAGGCATTATACCGCGCGCGGAATGCTTTTGCGCATTGTTTTTTTCGCCTGCGCCGCCAGCCCGGCACTAATCGCGGGGGGGGGAGGCTGTCAGGGCGTGCCCCTCCCCTCCGGGTCGGGTCAGGCTATCCGCTGCAAGTCCTCGCTTGCCTCCGGCTCCCTCCGGGCTTTACGCTCCTATCCTTCACGCAAATAGCCGGATTCCGGGCCTTGTTGTCACTACAAGGTTCCCAAACCGCCGTATTTGGGGAGCAAAACAGTTCGGGGGAGCCTTGCCCCAGTTTCAAAACCCCATGCCAGCCGCAAACCAAAAGAAAAAATTAATGCGGTAAAAGGCTTTTATCCGATATATTTCCCGTACATTTGAGAGATTAATTTTACGATTATGAAATTCAACGTTCTTTTTTTAATTCTTAGCGCTACATTCTTAGTGAACACTTATTTACGTTTCCATCACAATTGGGGATGGGCAAATTCTTATGACGGTTGGTTTGGTTTTTCAAACTTTACTGTCAATGGTTCTACTTACAACTCTTCTATGCGAATGATTTACCATATTTATCCATAAGCTTATGAAACACTTAATAGCATCTTTCCTCCTCTTCTTCCTCTCTATGACATTAGGCTGCGGCAATGATGGCTATTTATTATGTTGCGCGGATCCGGGATGGGAGAGTATTGCCCTGTCCGTAGTAGACAGCGAAGGGCATGATTTGCTCGACATGGACAGCGAGCCGCATTATTCCTCTTATCATATTAATATATATTACGTGGATAAGAAGGGGGATAAAATAAAATACCGTAATCCAGACCCCTATAACGGTTACCACTTTCAGGGAGAGCATGACAAATATGCGCTGGATACATATTTGCATCCCGAACAGGCCAAGTCGGGAAAATCTACCCTCATCATCGAATGGGAAGCCGGAGCAAAGCCGGATACGCTGGTGGCGCAGTGGAACAAGGATTTGGATAGGTGGAGGGAAATATACATGAACGGGGAATTGCTTGCAGCAAGGAGCGAAAACCAGTCTGACATGTTCGTGGAGTATGTTAAAGAGACAAAAATAAATTAATAACCTGTTTCATATTGCCCGTAAAGATAATGAAATGATAAGGCGGACAGTCTTGCCCCCGATGGAGTAAGGCTGTCCGCGCTTTTAGATCCCGCCGTCCCGGCGGGGGACACGCCCAGATGTCATAATTCTTAAAAGAGGCTCCACGCGACCGTTAATCCCGCCATCACGATGGCTACCATGCTCATCAGTTTGATCAAGATATTGAGGCTGGGGCCCGACGTATCTTTAAAAGGGTCGCC
>JAISDJ010000202.1 GCA_031264865.1 Tannerellaceae bacterium
CCGAAATGAACATACGACCGGTGCGTATTAAACGAACCGTATGAGTAAGAAGCATCCAGAAACCATTTGTTGAGGTTCTTGCGGGTGATAATATTGATTACCCCTCCGATGGCGTCTGTACCGAAACCAACCGGCACTACGCCTTTATATATCTCGATGCGTTCGGCATAATTGACCGGTATATTGTTCAGCCCGAACGAACTGCCTACCCCTTCCTGCGGCACGCCGTCTATAAATATCTTGATATGCTTGCCGCTGAATCCGTCCATCATCAACTGCATGTCCGAGCCTACGCCCCCCGATTCGCGGAGCTTCATGCCCGGCGCCTGCACCAATACCTGGCTTAGGTTCTGGGTAGTATTCTGCAACGATTTGGTGTCGATGGCCACCGCATTGAAGGCCGAACGTTTGAGCCGGCTGATGCCGTTGGAAACCACCACCACTTCCTCCAGCTCGGTAGCCTGCGGAGAGATGGTTATGTTTTGCCTCGTCCTTTCCCCGGCGGCAAGCTTAACAGGTTGCTCCACCGTTTTGTAGCCGATAGCCGATACCACCAATGTATAGTTGCCTGCCGGCGCCTGCAGGTGGTAAATACCTTCCATATTGGTCGTCCCGCCATACGTAGTGCCTTTCAGATAGACGGTTGCAAAATCAACCGTTTCTTTTTCCGTAGAAATGATCCTGCCCGAAACCATAGCGCTTCCATCCTGTCCCCGGGCCGTAACAGAAAAGAATAATAAAATAAACGTCAAGGATATACCGTATATAATAGCTTTCAATGTAATGATGAGTTTATAAAGTTTTTTAACCGCTGCAAAGGTCTTGATAAATAAAAAGCCGGGCAATCGCTATAATTAGGTAAAAAGCCACCTCATTCCGGCATGTAAAGTAACTATTTTTAGGTAAAAGGGGGGAGTGGATGAAAGGAAATCCTGCCCATACAAGTATCTTTTTCATTCTTTCTTTCAGCTTTCAGACGGCTTGTAAATGCTTGTGTATAAACGGATATGGCTGAAAGAAAGATCCTTCAGCCTGCTTTCAGTCTGAAAATACTTTTTACCAAACCCTGTATAACCGAAAAAACACTACGATGTCTTCGGGAAAACATTATGATGTTGTTGGAAAGACACTATGATGTTGTTATAAAACCATCATAGTGTTTTCCTGAAGACATCATCGTGATTTTTTTGGAGGGGAAGAACGCTTACTCTTTCGCCAACCCATACTTTCAGGCTGAAAGCAGGCTGAAGGATCTTTCTTTCAGCCATAGCCGTTTATACACAAGTATTTACAAGCCGGCTGAAAGCTGAAAGAAGAAATTAAAAAAGTACTTGTATGGATAGGTCCGTTGCCCAAATCACGCTTTAAGGGAGTCGGGGGACGCCTATTTTCTTGATTTGTTCTTCTATGTCTTTCAGTTCGTCAAGGCTACTCCGCTTAATCTTGCTGCGGTAGTTATAAACGGTCTGGAGTGAACAGCGTAGGAACGTGGCGATTTTGGCCGAATCGGTGATGCCGAGCCTTATTAAGGCGAATATGCGAAGTTCGGTGGTCAGCAAGTCTCCTTTTTTGATGTCGAAACGGGCTTCTTTTACCAGCAATTTGTTGATAGAAGATACAAATTCGGGATAGATATTGAGAAAAGCCTTGTCGAAATTAACGTATAATTCTTTTATTTCGTTTGCTTTGTCTGACGAGGTGCCGGTAGATCGTAAAAGCTCGTCGAAGCGTTTGGCTGCAATTTTGTTGCTGACTGTTTTCCGGTATTCTTCAAGATTGCCGATGTATTCGGAACACAGGTCGATGAAATAGCCGATATATTCTTCCTTAATATGGTTTGCTTCGCTCAATTCGCGATTCAGGTGATTCAGGTTATTATTCAGTTCTTCAAAATTTTCATTTGTTTCTTTAAGTTTTTTCCGTGCCTTTCCGAGCGCTGTCTTATGGATAAGTACAGCCAGCAGCAGCATTACGAAAAACAGGATGCTGAAGATGTATAATCTGATTTTCAGTTTCTGATTATGTTCGATGCTTGCCTGCTGATAAGCGGAGGTGATGATGGGGAGCGCTTTTGATATTTCAAAAAACCGGAAACGTGCATTATAGAAATTCGCATCGTTCAAGGCATATTGTATATAAGCGAAAGCCTTGTCTATACTTCCCTGATTATATAGCCAGATAGCCAGGTCCAGCAAGGCTCTGTTCTCCTTAACGGCGTCTTTTACATCCGACATAACGGCCAGGATAAGGCTTTTTATCTGTTGTTCCGTATCACCCGTTTTTTCATATAACATGGAAAGGTTGTACATTTTTTTTGCATGTTCATGCGTTCCGGGGTGCAATGCCGCCAGGTAAGATTCCAGATAAGCCAGGGCGCTATCGGATTTATTGTCGGAGTCAGCGATTAAAAATTGATAAAACATTCGTTCGGGCGCATTATCCGGCAGGTAATATAAGACGGAGTCGCGGTATTCCCTGATTGACTCCTCATAATTAGTCAGTACTTTTCCTTCCTGGTATATACTTATATTAATGTATAGTAATTCCAACCCCTTGTAGTAGTCTACGAGCATTTCTTTGTCCATCGGCTTTTTGGGGATACTTTTAAGAATGGATTCGGCTTCAATAAATAATCCGGACGAGGATAAGACAAATGCATATTGAAGTTTTGCCTGGATCAGCCATGCGATATTGTTCTGCTGATTGGCGAGTTGGATATTCCTGTTTACATACACCAATGCGGAATCGCTCATGTAACTTTTGTATTCATCTATGATCCTGTAGGTGATATCATATTGTTTATCAGATGATAATTCTTGCTCCAATTGTATTTTCAGCCTGTTTAAACGATGCTCTTTCTGTTCCATATAAAGATGTCCGTTTGAAAGAGTCTTGTCTAACTCAATCAATAAAGAGTCTATCGAATTGATAGCTGATAATTCAACTACTCCCGTCAGCAAAATAAAGATTAACCAATATATTTTCATCCTATGGAATTTCATGTAAAGATATATAAAAAAATAATATGGCAAAGATAAAATCGGAAACTCAAAATAAATTAAACCGATTTACTAAAAGAAAGAATAAGCATATCGTTAAATATCAAAGAACCAACTGATAATAAAATCTACTTATTACTAATACTTTACTATTCACCTACTTTTAAAACATACATTAACAATAGCATTTGTTCACACAATACCTTTGTAAGGATGAAATATTGTTAAACTTTAAATTTATCAGCAATTTTATGGAACAGATAAAAAAAGTTCTTTACTCGTTTAGCTCTCTTCGAAAGATAGGTATCCTGTCTTTGATGATGAGTTTCTGTGCGACGGCTGCCTTTGCTCAATTTACAGTAAAAGGTAAGATTTTGGACGAATTTGGCGAAGGTATTATTGGCGCTAACATTGTTGAAAAAGGTACTACCAATGGTACGATTACCGATTTAGACGGTAATTATTCATTAAGTGTTGCTAATTCACAAAGGGCTTCCCTTCAGTTTTCCTTTATCGGATATAATACGAAAGAAGAAGCCATAAACGGACGTAACACGATTGATGTTACATTAGTTCCTTCAGTAGTTAACCTGGGCGAGGTGGTAGCAATTGGCTACGGTACACAAACCCGTCGTGAGATTACCGGTTCGGTAGCGAACATTTCCGAAGAAAACTTTAACAAAGGGGTTACCCGCGATGCAGCCGACCTGTTACAAGGTAAAGTGGCCGGTCTGGTTATTAATATGGGTACCGGCGATGTGGGCGGTAATCCGACGATTCGTTTGAGAGGTACTTCCACGATTCAGAAAGACAATGGGCCTTTCATTGTAATTGACGGTGTGCCGGGCGGCGATATGTCTACGGTTTCTCCGCAGGATATCGAATCAATTTCCGTATTGAAAGATGCTTCTTCTGCGGCTATTTATGGTTCCCGTTCGGCTGGCGGGGTAATTTTGATTACCACGAAAAGAGGTTCCGGCTCGAAAACGCTCGTATCATATGATGGCTATGTGGCTGTGTCGAGTATAGCTAATAAACCGGATTTATTTACGGCTTCCGAATGGCGGCAGTATGTAAAAGATAATGCGCTGGATGGTTCGGTATACGACCAGTATGGCGCTGATACGGATTGGGTAGACGAAGTTACCCGTACGGGTATTTCGCACAACCATGCTATTTCTATGTCGGGTGGCGGTTCAAAGAATAATTATCGCGCTTCTTTCACCTACCTGAACAGAGAAGGCGTATTGCGTGATAATGCGATGGAACGTTACAATTTCCGTTTCCAGTTCCAGCAACGTGCTATCAATGACCGTTTACGTATTGGTTTGACAGGTTCAAATACGATTACCGACCGTGATCATTTCCGTGGCGGAAACTTTGTATTAGCTTACAATATGCTTCCTGTTTATCCGGTGAAATTACCGGATGGTTCCTATTTCGATACACTTGAATATGACCAGGGCAACCCGGTAAGAAACCAGAATTTGAATACGGATAAGTATAAAAACCAGTACTTTTTCGGTAATGGGGATATATCGTTTACCATTATTGACGGGCTGGATATAAAATCTAATCTTTATAAAAGCCGCCGGACGGAAAACAGAAGCCAGTATAATAATTCCGAAACGCAAGCCGGGCGGGACAATAACGGTTGGGCGCAAAAAGAAGACAAGGTTTGGGATAAACAATTAATGGAATGGACAGCCAATTATAATACGGCGATTGGCGAGGTGCATAAATTAGATGTTATGGCCGGATATTCATGGGAAAGAAATGATTATTCATTTGCCCGCGTAGCAAACCGTGATTTTGTAACAGATATGTTAGGATCAGACAATTTGCAGGCTGGGCAGGGATTACGCCCTACAGATGTTGAATCTCAGAGAAACATGAATAAACTGATCTCTTTCTTTGGACGTGCACACTATAGCTATGCGGAGAAATATATGGTAACAGCTACTATACGCCGTGACGGTTCATCCAAGTTCGGGGCCAATCATAAATGGGGTATTTTCCCTTCGGCATCTGCCGCCTGGGGTATTTCGCAAGAGTCGTTTATGAAAGACGTTTCCTGGGTTAACGACCTGAAGCTGCGTGTTGGTTATGGGGTTACCGGTAACCAGGATGGTTTGGATCCTTATAAATCATTGGAACTATATGGCGCTGACGGAACCTATTATAGTAGCGGGTCATGGCTGACAGCCTATAAAATTAATCAGAATGCCAACCCGGATTTGAAATGGGAAGAAACGGCCATGCTGAATGTGGGAGCCGACTTTACATTATTTAATGGGCGTTTAAACGGTACGATTGAATGGTACGAGAAGACAACGAAAGACATGTTGTATAAATATAACGTACCGACACCTCCCTATTTACATAATGAAATGATGGCGAATGTAGGTGATATGAAGAATACAGGTATTGAAATGGCATTTACGATAGATGCTGTACGTACGAAAGATTTCAACTGGACAACTTCGTTGAACCTGGCATATAATAAGAATGAAATTACCCGGCTGTCAAACGATATTTATACGGCGGACCGTATTCTTATTGGAGACGCATGGATTCGCGGCGGTTCATCTAATACGACACACGTACTGGAAACCGGCTACCCGGTCGGACAATTCTACGGATGGAAGTGTTTAGGTATCGATGAGAATGGTCACTATATTATGCAGGATACCAATGAAGACGGACAGATTTCGGAAGAAGACCGTACGTATATCGGATCTGCTTACCCCGACTGGACATTCGGTTGGAACAATTCATTCTCTTATAAGCAATGGGATATGTCTGTCTTTATCCGTGGAAGCATTGGCAATGATGTGTTGAATCATATGCGTATGGCTTACGCCCAACCGGGGTATCTGATTGGCGCCAACGCGTTGAACGACCCGTTAACCTTCCAGTTGAAACAAGTGCCGGAATATTGTTCTTATTATGTGGAAGATGCTTCTTATGCAAGATTGGATAATATGTCGATCGGCTACACTTTCAATACAAAGAAATTGGGTTGGATAGACCGTGCGAGAGTTTATGTAACAGGACAGAACTTGTTTGTAATAACCGGTTATAAAGGATTAGACCCGGAAGTAGACTTTACAAGAAATGAAGGCGCAGCTCCGGGGGTTCAGGACCGTGAGTTTTATCCCAAAAACAGAACATTCTCTGTAGGTGTAAGTTTGAGTTTCTAACGTTAATAATTAAAAGAAGATGAAAAAAATACATATATTATCATTAATTGCAGGATGTGCATTGTTATGGAGTATGCCGGCTTGTACGAATTTGGATGAGGACGTATACGACACTATTCCGGCTGACCAGTTCGGGAAGACATCTGCTCAGATTAATGCGGTTATCGCCCCGATTTATAGAACTTTCAGAAATTTATGGCCTGGTGATTTCTTCTGTATGATTGAAGAATCATCGGATATGGCGATCAGTCCGACCCGTCGTGGTGGCGACTGGTGGGATGGCGGCGTACATATGGAAATGAAACTGCATACGTGGACGGCTCGTAACAATGTGGTGAGAAATTCATGGAATACGTGTACGGAAAGCATTTCTACGTGTAACCAGGTATACAGTATCATTGAAAAAACAGAAATGGATGCCGATTTGAAAGCAAGAACATTATGTGAAATACGTGGGGTTCGTGCATTCTGGTATTATATGCTGATTGATAATTATGGAAATGCTCCTTTAGCCATTGACTTCAACGATACGGAACTTCCGAGTATAACACAAAGGAAGGATTTATTTGATTTTGTCGTTAAAGAGCTGAATGAAGTTAAAGACCAATTACGTGATGATGTATCGGGCGCAAGTTATGGTAAGTTTACAAAAGGCGCGGCCTATACATTGCTGGCTAAAATGTATTTGAATGCAGAAGTATGGACAGGCGTTCCCAACTGGCAAGGCACTATTGATGCTTGCGACGCGGTAATGGCATTAGCCTATATTATTGAATCAGACTGGAAGGCAAGTTTTGCCGTCCAGAATCAGAATTCTAAAGAAATAATCCTTCCCATCTGTTTCAGGCAAGGGGATAGTGGAAATCACTTAAATTACCGGACACTGCATTATCTGGCTCCTCCTGCATTAGGAATGAGCTTCGGAACCTGGAACGGGATTTGCGCCCAGCCGGATTATGTGAAACAATTCGAAGATGAAGATTTGCGTAAAACAGGTTCTTTCCTGATAGGCCCGTTATACGATCCGAATACGGGTGAAGTGATTATTACGGCCCATACCCGTCCGCTTATTCATACAATAGACCTTACCATGATTGATGGTTCTTTGAAAGAAGGAACCCAGTGGGGAGAAGTAAACCAGGAAGATGGCGCCCGCGTAAATAAATGGGAATGGGAAGTTGGTTTGTCAAGCGCTACAATGGAAAATGACTTTGCAATCTTCCGTTTGGCTGATGTATATCTGATGAAAGCTGA
The DNA here is from genome assembly GCA_031264865.1 of Tannerellaceae bacterium. Lineage (GTDB taxonomy): Bacteria > Bacteroidota > Bacteroidia > Bacteroidales > Tannerellaceae > DFXE01. The sequence continues at coordinate 7,457 of JAISDJ010000202.1, forward strand.
GGCTTTACTGCGTTCAGGTAGTAATGCTGCCGAAGCTACCCGTCTGATCAATATTATCCGTGAAAGAGGATTTGGTAATGCCGATCATAATTATGCAACAGCTACATTGGATAATTTATATTTGGAAAGGCGTTTGGAATTGGCTTGGGAAAATGTCAGCCGTCAGGATATGATTCGTTTCGGTAAATTCCTTGACCCGGGTTATCTGAAACCGGACAGGTCTCCTGATTATCGTTTATTATTCCCGATTCCTCAGACGGCTTGGGAAAGAAATCCGAATCTGAAACAGAATCCCGGATATCCCGTATTTAGTAGTAGCAATTGATACACAACATAATCAAATTAAATATTATTAGATTAATTATGATAACTAAAGTCTTCCTTCCGGTACGCGAGTATAAGAAGGAAGAGCAGGTTATCTGTATTAATCAGATGGTGAAATAGAAACTTTTAAAAACGAGCTATTATGTCAAACATATCAAGAAGATCATTTTTGCAGCGTGGGGCAACTGCTGCGGCTGCATTAACTATTGTTCCCGGTTCTATACTCGGTAAAAGTCATGGCTATACAGCACCTACGGATAAATTAAATATAGCCGGTATCGGTATCGGCGGGCGTGGCGCTTCCGTATTACGAGGGTTGGAAACGGAAAACTTTGCAGCCCTTTGCGACGTAGACTGGGCGTATGCAAAACCAATATTCGATAAATATCCGCAGGCAAAGAAATATTGGGACTATCGCAAGCTGTTTGATGAAATGGGTAAAGACATTGACGCCGTAATGGTTGCCACTGCCGACCATACACATGCCATCATTGCTTCCGAAGCCATAACAATGGGTAAACATGTATATTGCGAGAAACCATTAACCCACTCGGTTTACGAATCGCGCCTCCTCACGAGATTAGCCGGTAAATATAAGGTGGCTACCCAGATGGGTAATCAAGGATCGTCAGGCGAAGGCGTGAACCTTATCTGCGAATGGATCTGGAATGGCGAGATCGGCGAAGTAACCAAAGTGGAAGCTTTCACCGACCGTCCTATCTGGCCGCAAGGTTTGATGACGCCTGAAAAAACGGATAAAGTTCCTTCCACATTAAATTGGGATTTATTTACCGGCCCGGCGGAATTGAAGCCGTACAACAGCCTGTATCATCCCTGGAACTGGCGTGGCTGGTGGAGTTACGGAACAGGTGCATTGGGCGATATGGCTTGCCATATCCTTCATCCTGTATTCAAAGGGTTGAAATTAGGATACCCTGTGAAGGTACAAGGTTCTTCCACCTTGTTATTAAAAGATTGCGCTCCTCAGGCACAGCATGTAAAACTTGTCTTCCCGGCCCGTGATAATCTGCCGAAGGTAACTTTGCCGGAAGTAGAAGTGCATTGGTATGACGGTGGTTTGAAACCGGATATTCCATGCGGCTGGCCGGCAGGCAAAAACATGAATGTACAGGGTGGCGCCGTTATTTTCCACGGAACAAAAGACACCTTGATTTGTGGCTGTTATGGTGCAGAACCCTGGCTACTCTCAGGCCGTACGCCTGAGGTTGCAAAAACAGAACGCCGCATAGAAGGGCGTGGCGGACATCAACAAGACTGGGTACGCGCTTGTAAAGAAAGTGCAACCAATCGCGTATTGACTAAATCGGACTTTTCCGAAGCCGGCCCTTTCAATGAAATGGTAGTGATGGGTGTATTAGCTGTTCGCCTACAAACACTGAATAAAGAACTTCTATGGGATGGACCGGATATGAAGTTCACAAATATCAGTGATGACGAGGAGCTCAAGATAGTTATTAAGGATGGTTTCACGATTAAAGACGGGCATCCGTCTTTTAATAAAACCTGGACGGATCCGATTAATGCAAAGAAATTTGCCGAAGAATTGATCAAACATAATTATCGCGCCGGCTGGAAATTGGTAGATATGCCCTGATACTTGTTGAAATCTTCTCTGAATAATGGATGATATGAAAAGATCAATATTATTTATAACTACAGTTGCTATACTATATGGTATGGCAGCCTGTACCGGAGGGAAGAAAACCGATGATGTTCCAGTTGAAAATACGCAGGCCGGAATAGTGGTTCCTGCGTATAAATTATTGAACCTGCCGACTGTTGATTTAGCGTCTTTTTCAAAAGATGCGAATGGTTGGATTACTATTTTCGATGGTAAATCCTTCGATGGCTGGAGAGGTTATAATAAAACCGTTGTACCTGCTCAGTGGACAATAGAAGACAATGCTGTTAAATTCAACGGAACAGGTAGCGGCGAAACGCAGGATCCGGAAGGCGGCGATATTCTGTTTGCCCATACGTTTAAAAACTTTGAATTTGAATTTGAGTGGAAAGTGGCCAAAGGTTCAAATTCCGGTGTGTTTTTCTATATTCAGGAAGTGGAAGAACAACCGGCCTATCTTTCTGCTCCCAAATATCAGATTCTGGATAATGAGAACCATCCCGACGCCAGATCAGGGAAAAACGGTAACCATCTGTCGGCTTCTTTATATGATATGATTCCGGCCAAACCCCAAAACGCCAGACCGTACGGCGAATGGAATAAAGGAAAGATCTTCTGTTTCAAAGGAACGGTAGCCCATTACCAGAATGATGAACCGGTTGTTGAATATCATCTGTGGACCAGCCGATGGAAAGAGATGCTTGGCAATAGTAAATTCAGTAAAGACAAATGCCCCCTGGCATACGAACTACTGACAAATTGCGGAGGAGATAATCAGGAAGGCTTTATCGGGCTACAAGGGCAAGGCGGCGATGTTTGGTTCCGTAACATGAAAGTTAAGACGTTAGACTAATCATTTATTGATTCTCAATTGTTTATAAGCAGAGCACCCGTACTGGATGCTCTGCTTTATTTTTGTTTATTTTGCTACTCTTTCGAGCCATTTCAGCATTGCCAGCATGGTCCCCATTGAAATAAGGCAGGCTGTTACGAATACACACCAGGTTGCCCAGATAGGTATGTTTTCATAGAATATAGTGCCGAGTATCAACAATTGGTTTCCCAAAGCGGTAGCGCCTAACCAACATCCCTGCATAATTCCCTGATATTGCGGAGGAGCTACTTTTGAAACAAAGGATAAACCTAACGG
>JAISDJ010000260.1 GCA_031264865.1 Tannerellaceae bacterium
TCGCCCATTCTGACGCTTAACGGTGAAATAATCGGTACGTGGAAAAATAAAAAGACGGACACCGAACATTCCTTCTTCCAAAAAGAGAAGAAAGAGATTCAGGCGTTATTCAAACCGCATGCCGGGATGTATAAAGCATACCGGCAGGCGTAATTGGCTTATTGAAGTATTTCCAGCAGCTTATCCAGCTTGGGAGCCATGATGATTTCCGTACGTCTGTTGCGGCTGCGGCCTTCATTCGTATCGTTTGTTGCAACGGGCATAAACTCGCCCCGTCCGCAAGGCTGGATTTGTAGCGGATTTACGCCGTACTCTTTTGTCAGTATACGCACTACGGAGGTCGCCCGGATAACGCTCAGGTCCCAGTTGTCTTTAAATTGTACGGTATTGATGGGTTTGGTATCCGTATGCCCTTCTATAAAGACGTCGATGTCGGTTTGCTTATTCAATACGCCGGCCAGCAGGGCGAGCGCTTCTTTTCCCCGTTTATCTACTTTGGCGCTTCCCGATTCGAACAGTAATTTGTCGGACATGGCTACGTATACTTTGCCGTTCTTTTCCTCAACAGTCAGCTCGTCGCTCCCGAAGCCCAGCAAGGCGTCTTTTACACTGGCGAGCAGGTCTTGTACTTTTTTGTTCTGGGCGTTTATTACGTCCTGCAAATCGTTGATGGTTTGCTCTCGTTTCGTCAGTTCCTCCATTTTTTGGTTCAGCAGGGCGTTCAGTTTGTCCTGCTCACCCAAATTAGACGATAATAATGCCTGGTAATTGCGTACGGATTTACCCAGTGAGGCGGTATCGTTGAGCAAAGCGTCGAGGCGGTTGGTTAGTTTTTCACTGTCGTCCAGGCAGGTTACCAACTGTTTCTTCAAGCTGTCTCCCCGTTCGATTGCGTCCAACCGACCATTTTCAGCCAACAAATATTTCTGTTTCGTTACGCATGAGGTAGAAAAAAGAAGCATCGTAACAACGAATAAACAAAGATTTTTCATGGATGTATCAATTTATGAATTTAAGGCAAACTGGGGTATCTACTTCTATATTCTTGTCAATGTTCTTTAGTAATCCGGTATTTTCGTCAATTTCAAATACTTCGACGATACTGTCGTCACGGCTGGCCGACAACAGATATTTACCGTTCGGCGTGATAATGAAGTTACGGGGGTGAACGCCCGTCGGCTGGTAGCCGGCTTTCGTCAGCATGCCATCCGCTTCATTGATAGAGAAAATAGCGATGCCGTCCCCTTGCAACCGGTTGGAGGCATACAGGAATTTACCATTCGGGGTAATGCCGATGTCGGCGCTTCCCTGAGCATGCAGGGTATCCGCTTCAATGGTTTGAAATTCGGTCAGTTCACCATCTTTATAATTAAATCCGATAACCGTTCCGGCCAGTTCAGTAACCAGATACATGTACTTATTCGTAGGATGAAATACAAAATGGCGGGGGCCGGAGCCATCAGCGACCTTGAACGATTTCAACGAATCCCTGTTCAGGAACAACGAATCCTGCGGCGTTGTTTCCAAGCGGTAAATACAATCCGTTCCCAGGTCAGCGGCAAATAAATACCTATTGTCGGGAGAGAATTTTACACAATGCAGATGAGGCATTTCCTGCCGTATCGTATCGGGCCCGTTCCCTTCAAACAGGATTAATTGCGGATTCGAAGCAAGTTTTCCGTCCGCGTCAACCGAAAAGGCCGTGATACTCCCGCCGCTGTAATTGGCTGTAACCACGTGTTGGCGGCTTTCGTCTATCGCAATGTTGCACGGTGCGGCTGCATAGGTGCTCTCGCTGTTCAGCAAGGTCAGCTTGCCCTGCTCCTTATCAAACGAAAGGGCGTTGGCACAGGCTTTGTCGCTCCCGTTTTCACTGACGGCATATACGAATTTACCATCAGCCGTAACATTCAGGTACGAGGGGTTATCCAGCTCCACTACGCTGACATATTCTGAAACCCCGGTTTCCGTATTAAATTTATAAACATAGATACCTTCGCTCAAACCGAAAGTATAAGTGCCTATCAATAAGTATAAAATACTGTTCATAACATTATTTATTAGATGTAGTTCCTGTTATCACTTTATTGAAAATCGCGTTGAAGATACACATTTACATAGATATTTTCACCGGTTCGGCTATTATTTTATAATAAGAAACAGAAATATCGCCCGAAGTGGAAGGCGCAGAGCCTATTAATGCGATATGAGAAGCCGGCGCTTCCCAGAGAGCTAATGGGTAATAAGGCATATTGTCCGTAGCCGGACCGTCCAACGCATTCGCAAATCGTTCCGCATATTCACCAGCCAAAGGAGATTGCGTTACGTCTTCCCCTGCATAAGCAACCTCGCTTTCTCCATACAATTCCGTGATGTAATCGTATAGGAATGAACGGGTAGCGGCTATTTCTTCCTTGTATTTGTCCCGGCCCGGATAGTTGTTTATCTTGTACGACAACAACATATAAGGCGTTTCCGAAACCGACTGGAAAAGAGTAAGCGTAAACCCTTCGGTCAATGAAACGAAATCAAATGCCCTCGATGCCGGTTCCTCTTCCGTACTCCAGTTTATTCCGAGAAAATCGCCGGTAAGCTTCACTTCCACCCGTACAGAGTCGCGCCCGGCAACCAGGCTGTCCCGGTAGGCCGTTACTTTCGTTACATACGTTCCGGGTAAGTAAAAACGCTGTTCCAGACGGATCGGCATGCGATAGCCCATGTATACTTCGTTGAACACCCCGGGGAGTTGCCACACAACCGAATCCAGGCGTTCGCCCAGATAGTAGGCAAGCCCACCTTTCCCATTATCCTTTTGGCTGGTCTTTATGTCGAACGACATCGCGTCAAACAGCCCTACCGTTTCCACCGAAGCGCTAAGGACAAGCGCATCTTCAAACAGGGGTCTGTTGTCAACAGCAACGCCCCCTTCCTCCTGGGCGCAGGAAGCTGCAATCATTCCGATAAAGCCAACTATAAAAAGCAACAGAAAATTCCTCATCGCATAAAAATTTATTGATGCTGCAAATATACAACCACCAAAAAGCCATTTATCCGTCAGTCCCCGTTAATTTCCATTAATGTATGTTAAGTAAGCAAAGGGCCGAAGGAATAAAAAAATTATTACGATGATTTGTTGAAGACATCGTGATGATTTTTTTCGTGTTCCCCTGTGTGGGGATTAAGAAGACACCGTAGGGGTTGGAGGTGGGGGTGGGCGAATTCTGACAAATCAACTATCAAATATCGCCCATATTTCAGGGCGTAGTGAAGGTTGCTGATAAATATTCGCTGTATTTAAGGGTTCCCGTTTTACAAAAAGACAGTAAATTAAACCTGTAGCTTTCAAAAAAACATATTTTCCCGACGTTTTGGATGGTTTATAAGCAAGAATGGCTATAAATCGGGAGGTATTTTATTACAATATGACAATTGTAAATCAAGCCTGTTCCGGATCAGAATAGCAAAAAAAGAGTCTTTTTCCAATAATTTCATGCCTTTCATCAAAAGAGCAGGTAAGCCCAAAAACAAAATATCATTCAGGATGCTACAAAAAACAACGAAACCCATATCAAAATATCATTTAGCATACCGGTACCTTTTTTCTTGTTTTTTTACCGGCAAATACATAATAAATAGAATTTTCCGGTTATATTTGTTTGATTCTTAATTTCCAATTCTTAATTCTTAATCTATAACACCATGAAACGTATCGTATGTATTTTGTTTGTATCCCTCTTGGTAAGCATTGTGGCTTTTGCCGGGAATTATAAAAGTTTTAAGGTATCCGTATACACGCGTGCCTATGAGGTGGAGAAAATGAAAGACCTGCATTGGCTCGATTCTACCTGGAATATCATCTCAAGCCAGGTTAAGGTTGATAAGATATACCTTGAGACGCATCGTGATTTGCTCATTGTGCCCGGTGAAACGTTGGAGCAGGCTAAGAAATTCTTCCTCAGCAAGGGAATAGAAGTCGGCGGCGGGATTACCTATACCATCAACGAAGCCAACAGTTTTGAAACGTTTTGTTACTCGAACCCCGAACACCGGAAAATCGTTCAGGAAATAGCCGAACACACAGCGAAGTACTTCGACGACTTTATCCTCGACGACTTCTTCTTTACAAGTTGCAAATCGGATATAGAAATCAAAGCCAAAGGGGCAAAAAGCTGGACGCAGTATCGCCTCGAACTAATGACCGAAGCCGGACAGAACTTAGTGATTAAGCCAGCTAAAAAAGTAAACCCCAAGGTGAAAGTGATTATCAAATACCCAAACTGGTACGACCACTTTCAGGGGCTTGGCTTCGACCTGAAGAACGGCCCGCAGTTATTCGACGGTGTATGGACGGGAACCGAAACGCGCGACCCCTCGTCGGCACAGCATCTTCAGAATTATTTGGGCTATAACATCGTCCGCTATTTCGAGAACCTGCGCCCCGGCCATAACTTCGGAGGATGGGTGGATAGCGGAGGCTCCGGCATGGGAATGGACCGTTATGCCGAACAGTTGTGGCTCACTTTCTTTGCCAAAGCGCCCGAGATGGC
>JAISDJ010000130.1 GCA_031264865.1 Tannerellaceae bacterium
TCATTCAGAGAACAATGCCGCGCAACGCTTGTTGGAAGTTACTTTACATTGAAAGAACGAACAATCTCAATGATTACCGATAACGCAAAAGGCCGTTACGAAAAACTGTTAAAGGAGAACCCGGATATTTTCCAGCATGCCTCATTAAAACATATCGCTACGTATTTGGGTATTACGGATACTTCATTGAGCCGGATTAGAAAAGAAATTGCAACAAAATAACGTTAACTTTTCATTTCTTGTCATTTGGCAAGAAACAGTATTGGCGTAAAATATACTTTTGCATGAATAATAATGCAAAAAAGTATAGCGTATGTTTTATCTGATTGGTTTAGTAACGGGCCTTATTTCGTTTTTCTTTGGATGTATCTGGTATACAGTCTTATTTGGTAAGACCTGGCAACGGCTTATGGGATTTTCCGATGAAAAGGTTAAATCTATATTTAAGCCTCAACGTATTTTAATCGCTGTTATCAGTGAACTGGTAGCCGCATTGTGTACTGTTGGTATTTTATACAATTTATCAGCAGAAATCCCGCTTATTGTCAGGGCAATCATGCTTATTGTAGTGGTTGTAGGTTCGGGCGTTAAGCTCGCTATATTTGACGGGAAAAAAGCGGGCGTCATTTTAATAAATGAAGGGTATAAGGTAATTACAATTTTATTATTCTACTTTGCCTTAGTGCTGTTCGGTCACTGTATCGTATTTTAAGCATACTCGATGGATTGCGCGGAGTGGCGGCTGTCACAGTGGTATGTTTCCATATATTCGAGGCTTTTGCTACCAATCCGGTTTTTAAAGTAAAAAACATGTGAAAATATCATTCCGACTTTATAACCTCTGCCGGATTTAATCGGTATACATAGCGAATACGGTATATAACGGTTATAAACGTAATACCTGTAACAATGAATACTATAATTAACCAAATAATGGGGTTATTAATCCAATTATTTGAACTTGAGTTAACCAAACGAATTAAAGTAGAAATATAAAGATAGACGATTAACAATGCAGGAATTGCTGTTATACAAAGTAAACGAATATATAGTTTTCCGAATAACAAAAAGATAATGCGGTATCCTGCTCCATTTATTTTACGTATGGCAACTTCTTTTTTACGGGTTTCAGTATCAATAACTATAGCAGAGTATAGACTAAAAGTAATTATAATCAGTGCTATCATAGTGAAAAATATAAATACATCTCTCATCATACGGCCCAATCCGTTATTCATAAATTGATCTTCTTCCATTGAATAGATTGTAAAAGATACTGTTTCCGGAAGCCAGGTTCTTATTATAGTTAGTATATTTTCTTTTCCTTTTTTCCCCTGACCGGAAATGCTTTTTACATACAAATCACTTTTTGGTTCTTCATCTATGAGCGTTATGATATTAAATCCGGAGTTAATGTTTTTATCAAATTCTTTTTTAGAGCAGATAGCATCAAAAGGTAGTGCATCGTAAACACCCGTAATCTGATATGTTTTATCTTTAAACATAACTATATCTGTTGAAAGACTGTCTTTTTCCAGACGCCAAATGAGAGTACGGGAAACCATGGCTTCGTCATTGGTATTAGGCATCCTGCCTTGAACAGGCAGTTTCATAAAGTTCGCATAATTTTTACTAACCAGTTTTCTGGCACCACTTATTACGTCGCCTTGTGGCGTTTCATATTCAACAGTTGACGTATTGATCTCAATCAATATATCTTCTATCGTAGATTCTTTTTTAAGGCGATCTATTATTTCGTCCTCCCGTCCTTGAAATTGAACTTCATTTAAACTAATCTTCCATATATTGGAAGCCTCCTGGCCTGATAAGGTGTTATTTCTTATGTTTTGTAATTTCTCATTTTGTATATAAGTAACGACTGTTATACCCACGAACAGGAATGCAGTAAATATCTGAACTCCCAATAAAAAATTTCTCATGATTTGCTTTTCCCGTTTACGTCGAAGCGCATCAATTATCTGGATGCGATTTATATGATACACAGTCCATAGGCAGACTCCTCCAGAGACAATCAACAATCCCAATAGTAATTTTAATTGAAGACAAATCAACTCAATGTGTTCAACCTTAAGAGTTGTTGCTCCTTTGGGGTGATAGGCATAGAGTAATGGAATAAATAATTCCGTAAAAATAAATGTCGCAAAGCATGAGCAAAAAAGCAGAATAGAAACTTTGATAAATAATAATAAAAACAATTCTCCTGGTGTAGAACCAAGATTCTTACGCAAACTAAGCTCCCGTGTCCGACTATAGAAATCATGTACGCATAACTTCAGAAAATTAATCATTGCTACGATAAGAATAAGGGCGCCCATCAATGGAAACAGCAAGATTCCTACCAGATATTCAGGCCTTTTTATTTGATCAGTAAAAGTTTCTACAGTTAAAAAACTATCATTCTTTTCTCCAAAACGAGGAAGTTGCTTCAACCGTTTATTTATATCAGCGCTCGAATTACCTTCTGCTAATAATACGGTAACAGCTTTTCTGTAATCGCGTTCCATTTCAATTGATTGAGTTTGTGGAAAATAAAGGTCAGCCTTTTCTTTTGTCATTTTTGGTAAATCTTTTATTACAGCGCTAATTACAAAATAATTTATGGCAGTTATATCTTTATCCGATTTTGTAAAGTAAAGAATTTTCCCGATTGGGTTTTCAGTAGCAAAAACTTTTTTAGCCATTGATTCCGTAATAAAAACCTCTCCATCTTTTAGTGGTGAAGGTACTTCTCCATTCATTGTTTTTACAGAATAAACAGAAACAAAACCGGGGGTTACTTTTAGTATGTCACAACTGAAAGGTAAATTTGTATTATTGGATTTTTCAAACGTAATATTAGTACCGTTCATTCGTTCCAGCCATGCAACATGCTCAATGCCGGCCACAGGATTATTTATAAGTTCATAAAGTTCTTTTCCCGGAATAAAATCTTTCCCTTTAGACTCTGTTGGAGATTTGACATAGATAGTTGCCATTCTGTTTTTATTAGGCCAAGCAATAAATGAATTCATCCCTTCTTCAACATAATAAATTGTCAAACTGAAACAAAGCAGACCTAATGCTATGCTTGTGATGGCAAAAGAATAGTGCGCCTTGTATTTACTTAATTGCCTGAATGCCACTTTAAAATAATGCCTGACCATACCATGTTTATATTATTGTTTCTTCTACTATCTGCCCATCAAACAAATTGATAATACGTGATGCATAGTTTGCATCATGGCTACTATGCGTTACCATAACTATGGTGGTACCTTCTGTATTGAGCTCGCTAAGTAAGCACATAACTTCTTGTCCGTTTTTACTGTCCAGGTTACCTGTTGGTTCATCAGCCAGAATAAGTTTTGGATTTGAAACCACTGCCCGGGCTATTGCAACACGTTGTTGCTGACCACCTGATAGTTGTTGAGGAAAGTGGTTTTCCCGATGTATAATTGACATACGTTCCATTGTACTTTTCACTTTTTGTTGGCGTTCTGTCGATGAAACCCCCATATATAGTAAAGGTAATTCAATATTCTCGTATACAGTTAATTCTTCTATCAGATTAAAACTCTGGAAAACAAAACCTATAATACCTTTCCTCATGCTTATTCGTTGCCTTTCCGAATAGTGAGAAACTTCTATTCCACTCAAAAAATATTCACCATTCGTAGGATTATCCAGTAATCCAAGAATATTCAACAAGGTTGATTTTCCACATCCTGATGGCCCCATGATAGCAACAAACTCACCCTCTTTTATGGTTATATTAACTTTATTAAGAGCATGTGTTTCTATTTCATCTGTACGAAAAACCTTTTCTAATAAGACTGTCTTAATCATATCTACGTTTTATTTTTTGTAACTAATCACGTTTGCATTATTTTAATAGTAGTTCTTGTGCATCTCCAAAATCTGCATATCCACTAACAATAACTTTATCTCCGGCCAGTAATCCTTCCATTATTTCGTATTGTTGAGGGTTTTGCCGACCTATGTTTATGGATGTGCGTATTGCTTTGGTTCCATCGGCATTGAGCTTATAGATCCATTGTCCTCCGGTTGTTTGAAAAAAATCACCCCGGGGGATTACTAAAGCATCTTCCGGTTGTCCTAGTTCTATTTGTATCCTGAAACTTTTCCCTATACGGATATTGTCAGGTTTTCCACCTGTAAAAACGAGATTGACATCAAAATTACGATCCTTTACTTCCGGGACTACGCTGGAAATGCGTAACAGATATTTTTCCCCTTGCCAGAATAAAGTAGCCTGCAGACCTGTCGTTATTCGATCCATATAATATTCACTCAAAGAAGCATGTATTTTGAATTGATCAAGCACTTTTATTTCGCCAATGCTTTCGGTGGCTTGAACTTGTTGGCCGGGAGTTACTTTTATAAAACTCAATTGCCCGGCTAAGGGTGCACGAACGATCAGTTGTTGTTTTCTTTCCAAAGAACGTTCAAACTTTTTTCTTTCACGTTCAAGTTCAGCCCTCATTAACTCATTCCTAAAGATAGTTGCTATACTGTCATGCCGTAACCCTTCAAGTTGTAAAGCTGAGTTTTTCGTTTTATATGCAAATTCATTTCGTTGTACATCCAATTGCGCTTTGCTTTTTATCCCCATGCGATACTCTTCCTCATCTAATGCAAAACTTGTTTTCAGTCTGTCTAATTCGTAACTTGTTTCTAATGCCTGTTGTTGTAAATGGATGCTTTTCTGTTTCATTTCCAGTTCTTTCTCTCTAAAAGAAATCATTTGTTGCTCCCACTCGTCCTGCTGTTCATCAATTGAGCGGAGCAGATCCGGGTTTGTTATTATTAAAATCGTATCCCCTGGCTCCAACATGGCTCCTTCTTCAGCAACAATGTCTTCAACGCTACCCGATTCGCGTGCGTTGATTTTTATTGTTAAAATTGGTTGCACAACTCCTTCAACATCTACATATTCCAGAAATTTACCTATCATCGCTTCTTCGATCATAAGATTGTCTGAATCTGCACTCAACTTCTTGCTTCCCAAAACTAAAGAAAAAGTGTAAAGTAACAGAGCAACCAAAATGATTCCTCCTAAAATAGGATATTTATACCTGTAATAAACAGGTTTTTTTTCTACAAGTATATCCATGGTTATAATATTAATTGTTCGAAATTTTCAGTTAATTCTCTATCTTTTTCAAAATCATATCCGGTTAAACTTCGAATGGCGTAATATAGATTCCAATAATTATATAACGCAGTAATATAGGCTCTACGTGCACGATCTTTTTCAGCAACTGATGCATTTAAGTCTAAGATAATTGATTTTCCCAGTAGGTAGAGCCTGTGCGCCACTTCGCATCTCCGTTGAGCCGTATCATCTGTTTTTTTTGCTAATATTACTTTGCCGGCCTGTATATTGAACTGTCTGACAATTTTAAGAACATTGAGTTCAAAATCAATTTGTTGTTGTTCTAATTCCGTATAAACTTTATCCCGATTGCTTAATGCAACTTTGATCTTTCCTTTTCCAACTCCCCAATCTAAAACAGGAATACGAATGCCTAAACTTACTAACTGTTGGTCTAATGGATCGTGGTAAGCCTGCTTCAACGTTTGATCCTTTTGAGTCAATCCAAATTGCATGTATAGTTCAGCTTTAAAGCCACGTTGTGATTTTGCTAAAGCCAGGTCGCTTTCACTTTCTATTCTTTTGCGCTTTATCGTTTCAGGTTCCGGATTATGCATATAAGCTAATGATAAGGCTTGCGTTTCAGGAACAACAATAGAGGGTATACCATCGCTTATAGTAAGTTTCAGGAAAGTAGCGTCATTTATCCCAAGATAACTTCGTAATACCTGATTATAATCCTCTACTTCTATCCTCGCATTCATCAGATTGGTCTGTTCCGTTAGCAGATTAAGTTCAAGTTGTAACATCTCATTTTCCGTAATGGTGCCAATGTTATATCGTCCTTGAGCAAATTGATATAGCGTGTCTGCATTAGCGAAGTTATAGGAAGCAATTTCAAAATTCGTTTGGGCTGTAGCTAACTGAAAAAAGTAATATGTTACACGTGCTGCAACTAATTCCACTGTTTCAACCAGGCTTTTCTTTGCTTCCGTATACCGGACCGGTTCAATTTTTTTATCCCATTTCAACTTATTATAACCAAATAAGTCTTGTTTATAACCGATTATAACAGGAGAGGTTTTATATGAAATTGTATTCTCGCTTAATAAATCCAAGCGTTCCAAAGCGCTTTGAATGAATAGACTACCACCTGTAAACAGAATGTTTTGGTTTATGGTAATACCCATATCAATCGATAATTGATCGCGGCGCACATAACTGTCTTTACCGTCGGGCAATGTTACCGACGATATTGAACGGTTTAGTAAAGGATCGGAAGATAGTGTAATGCCTGGCAATAATGTTGCTCGATAAGAACGCCAATTCCAATAGGCAGCCCGGAAAGTGTGACGAGCAGCTATTGCCTCCGGGGAGTTTTGCTGAGCCAATTGAACGGTTTCCGATAGAGATAAATGAAGAGTATCCTGCGCTTTTATTTGTATGCAAATAAACAAAAGCAAGAAAAAATGTGTCTTTCCGAAATGCTTCATCTTTATATCTGATTTGAGTAACGATATAAAAGCAAAAGCCGTGCCATTCTTTTTAATATATTGAAATTCTGCTGTTTGTCAAAATATTTGTATTAAACAACCGTGCGATATCAACCAGTTGTTGTGCTTTTCCGAACAATCTTGTCAGATACGCCTGAAAGGGAATGAAATCGTAAAAATAGCACCTTTGTTTTCCCCTTCTGAGATAACCGAAATATTCCCTCCATGCCGGTTTATTACCTGACGACAAAAGCTTAGACCTATACCCGAACCTTTAGGTTTTGTGGTATAGAAGGGAATAAAAATCTTATCTAAGGTCTCCGGTAATATACCTTTTCCATTATCAGATACAGTGATTACAGATGCTCCGTTTTTACGGAATGCATTTATTAATACTTCCTTATCTGATAAGTCTTCACATGCCTCAACGGCATTTTTTAATAAATTAATAAGCACCTGTTCTATCAGAGATTTGTCGGCATAGATTATTAAATCTAAAGGAATTACAGAAAAATGAATGGCGACTTTCTTACTTGGAAACAGATGTTCTATACTGTTGAATAATTCAGAAACGGAAACCGGTTGAATGACCGGCGCCGGAATCTTGGTTAACTTACGGTAGTTTTCAACAAAATCAACTAATCCTTTGCTTCGGCGATGTATACTTTGGATCGATTTCAACATTATCTGATAATTTTTCTCATTCATTTCCTCCTGTATATTACGTTCTGTGATAGTTTCAGATAAGGAAATAATCGGAGCGACCGAGTTCATAATTTCATGCGTCATTACCTGTACCAGCTTTTGCCAGGCATTATTTTCTGTTTCTATTACCACAGAATTACGCAAACGTGACTGAAAAACAGCTAATGCCTCATTCATTTCACGCTCCAAATCCTGTTCTTCTCCTTTTGGGGCGGAATTGAAAGACAGATTCAACTCCCCATAATGAATACTGCTAATCATGTGTCTTATTCTTCTAATTACCTTTTGTTGGTCAACATATAGAGAATAAGCCATTAAAAGAATAATCAAAAAAAAGAATGTTGAAGTAAAGTAAAATCCGCTAGTGAATAAAAAGGCTAAAGAAAGAGACAGTAGCACAATTACGAAGATTTTAATAAAGATCAAACTCCGTTTCATACGTTTAGCTTTTCTAATTTACGATAAAGAGCATAGCGTGAAATACCTAAAAGTTCTGCTGCATAAGTTATATTTCCACCGGCACGGTTCATGGCACGCTCAATAGCTTCTTTTTCTAATGAAAATAAATTCAGATTCTCATTTGTTGATTCTCTTTTTGACAGAGGAGATTGTAAAACAAAATCTTCAGCGTTGAGCATTGTTGTATCGGAAAGAATGACAGCACGTTCAATTGCATGTTGCAATTCGCGTACATTTCCCGGCCATGAGTATTTTTGCAGTTTGCTTTTTGCTTCACGGGAAATGCCTTTTATTTCTTTTTTATATTTACGGGTAAAATGCGTTAAGAAAAAATCAGCTAATAGAAAAATATCATCTCCTCTTTCACGTAAAGGGGGGATATGTAATTCAATCGTATTAATCCTATACAGCAAATCCCGGCGAAAGCTTCCTTCTTCAACCATACCGTACAAAGACATATTGGTTGCCGAGATTAACCTTACATCAATAGATACAGGATGTGAAGAGCCTAATCTGAAAAGTTGCTTTTTCTCAATAGCAGTAAGAAGCTTTGCTTGCATCGGCAAACTTAAATTCCCAATTTCATCCAAAAAAAGAGTTCCTCCCGAAACAATCTCCATCCGCCCTGGTTTGTCCTTTTGTGCGTCGGTAAAAGCACCTTTTTCATAACCGAACAATTCGCTTTCAAATAGCTGTTCAGGAATACTCCCCAAATCAATACTAACAAATGCTTTATTGACGCGCGGAGAATTATAGTATAGTGATCGTGCAACCAGATCTTTACCTGTCCCATTTTCTCCAAGAATCAGAATATTTGCATCCGTATTGCTTAGCTTTTTAACCGTAGTAAATAATTCCTGCATTTTATCACATTTGCCTATAATTTCAGAACCAGCGTCATCCTGAGTACTTAATACAGCTACTTGTCGTTTAAGGTTTTGTACTTCATTTCTGCTTTCCCGCAACTCAATAGAAGCAGAAATTGTTGCCAGTAATTTTTCTTTATTCCAGGGTTTGGCTATAAAATCAGTTGCTCCGGTTTTAATAGCTTTAACTACTTTCTCTGTATCAACATAGGCAGTTATAAACAATACGACAATAGACGCGTCTGCTTTTTTTATTTTTTCCAGCCAGAAAAAGCCCTCTTGCCCACTCATCGCGTCTTGTTTGAAATTCATATCAAGCAAAATAATGTCTGGGGAAAAACCTTTTAGATAATATTCTATTAATTCCGGTTGTGTTATTGATTTAATTTTCTCCAGATACGGTTCAAGCATGAGCTCAAGCGCCAGAAGAATATCTTCATTATCGTCTACGATTAAAAGTTTGCCTTTTTTCATGCTGTAAAGTTATATATTTACCAGGATTTGTCGCGTGAATCTTGTCGGGAAAATACATTCACCGGAGGATAAGCGGTTTTTCTTTTATTTGTAAAATACATTTTGTATCTTCACGAAAATTTCTAAGGATATGAAACAGTGTCATAATGGAAAGCGAGTTGTATTTATCACCGGCGCTTCTTCCGGGATAGGGCGTGCGACGGCGTTGTTGCTGGCAAAGCACAATTATACGGTTTACGGTGCGGCGCGACGGATTGGGCGACTGAAGGAACTCGAATCGCAAGGCGTCAAACCGATCGTCCTGGACGTGACCGATGAAATATCCGTCGGCGCTGCGATAGATGAAGTGATTGGGAACGAAGGCCGGATCGACGTTTTAATCAACAATGCAGGCTATGGTGAATATGGTGCGATAGAAGATGTAAGTATGAAGAACGCAAGGAAGCAAATGGATGTAAACCTGTTCGGATTGGCTCGTGTCACGCAATTAATCATTCCTCACATGCGCAAACAAAAAAGCGGGAAAATCGTAAACATTACTTCTATCGGCGGGAAAGTGGCAACACCCATGGGTGGATGGTATTATGCAAGTAAGTTTGCGGTAGAAGGGTTGAGCGACAGCCTGCGACTGGAAGTCAGGCAGTTTGGCATTGACGTTATCCTGATTGAACCCGGAGGAATAAAAACCGAATGGGGAGGCATAGCCAATGATACAATGATGAAAGCTTCCGGAGATTCGGCATATTCCCATTTTGCGAAAGCCGCCTCAAAAGCGACTTCTCTTGAAGATAAGTTACCGGAGCCAACCGTAATTGCAGAATTAATCAAAAAAGCCATAGAAGCCAAAAAACCAAAAACAAGATACGTAATGGGATTTATGGCAAAACCGATTCTGTTTGTAAAAAAACTATTGAGTGATGCGCTGTTTGATAAAGTTATTTTAAACCAGTTCAAATGAAGGACGACACCAACCGCCGGATAGTTATCGGCAATGCATTTGCTACTTTCTGCTCATAGAGCGGTATCGGTTTGTAGCAATGCCTGATAGGTGCGGGAAGACAGAAATCCAGGCAAGTATGTCGTCAGCAAAATGAAAGTTTTCATCAAGTGGTTGCGTGTGTAGGGATTATAGTATTTGCGTATCAACGTATTGATGCTGTTTTCCCGAAAGGCTTGTAAAGTCATATATTAATCGGAATTTATCGTTTGAATTTTGTCCAGGAAATGTACTGATAATGAGAAAAACATTATCTTTGTAATGATACAATTTTAGAAGTATGACTACGATATGCTGCCCGCATTCCTTGTGACGGACGGTAAGTTGTCACCGGCAGCAGGAATAAATAGAAAGGAGGAAGTAATATGATTGGCGATGTGATTAGATTGGTTGTAGTTTGGATTTTTACCTTCGTTGGAATAACAATTGTGATTAGAGGAATTATTAAATCGGAGTCTCATAAAGTAGATTCGAAAAATTTAATTCTGACATTATTCTTATTAATAATGTCAATCAGTATTACCGTTGATTTTATGCAAACATATTGATTATTACTGCTGTCCAATAAAAAATAAGGGTGGCAACTTTTTAGTTAGACATCCGCTCCGAATGGTTAATTTTGTAATTACTACAAAACAGAAGGTTTAATCATTGTTTTTGACAAAGGCTATGTAGATTATAAGAACTTTACAGGAGAATTATGCAAAATATTCCAGTTTACCGGACAACAATGGACAAAATTATGTTTTTTTTCTTAAATTTCGTGCAGTTGTCCTGCAAATTATTTGAGTGAAAGTTTGGATTTATTAAATAATTAGTACATTTGCTACCGCATACGGATTTTACCGCATGAGCTTAATGTTTAACTTTAACCGATACCGGCATGAAAAAAAAGAATTGGTATTTTTTAGTTTTTAGTGTATTTTTTGCTGCTTGCAGTAGTTCTGAAATCTATCTTGATACTCCTCAAAGTAGTAGTAGTGTTCTCCGAGGTTTAGTCCTTAATTCTATGGAAGAGACCAATCTTCCTTTACCTGTTTCAATTTATGTATTCGATTCATTAGATAAATGTGTTGACATACAGACTTTACAGAAAGAAGACGAAACTTTTTCTTTTACACTCTCTCCCGGCAGCTATACGCTATCCGTTATTTCAGGTGCGTCAACGGAAAAATATCTTTTGCCGGATATAGATGATGCGACTCCTAATTCTCCACTTATTTTAAAATCTCCCGAAGAGACACATGCTGAATTAACAGCAAAAACAGAAAACATTGTTCTGGGAAACAATGCTATTGAGGATTTAACTATCACTGTAAACAGGGTCATCGCTCAAATTACCGCTTCAATAAATGATGTGCCTGATAATGTTACGTCTGTAAGCATCAGCTTGCAACCACTTGAAGAACAATTATTACTGAATGGCTCTTATGGAGGTGAAGGTAACGGGCAAGCTTCCTTTATATTAATTAAAGAAAGCAATGGTTTGTGGAAAACACCAACCCCTGTTTTCGTCTTGCCCGGGTCGGATAATGTATCTGTTACCGTCACTTTTACGGATACAAACGGTCCACATAATTATTCATATGCTAAAGCTATCCCTGTCGAAGCCAATTGTAAAACAAATATAACAGCAACTTATAAAGCAGGGAGTACTGAGCTTAGC
Organism: Tannerellaceae bacterium; assembly: GCA_031264865.1. Classification (GTDB taxonomy): domain Bacteria; phylum Bacteroidota; class Bacteroidia; order Bacteroidales; family Tannerellaceae; genus DFXE01. Next base: position 11,777 of record JAISDJ010000130.1, read on the forward strand.
GGCAGTATACGATGCAGTGACTGGAAAGATGAACATCAGGTAATAATTGAATTCGGAGACGGTTCATCCGGTGAAAACAATGGACAAAACGCCAATAATGAAATGCTTACGCAGGGAGATATTTACAAGGGCTGTTATGTCTTAGATGTTTTACAAGAATCTTCCAAACAATCGACTCTCTTATTAATGGCGCCAGGAAGGATAAGTGATGCTACTATAGATCAATCTATTTCTTATCTGGAAAAATACTCACATCTAGAATTTACCAATTGGCGAATGTTAACTATTAATGAAGCAGAAATTCTTTATGATATTTGTTCCAAAGGACTTGGTGAATTAAACAGTATACTTAGCAAGGAAGAACTCGGCGAAATGAAGACTAACGCAAATTATTTGTGTATAGATCCCGCCAAACAAGATCTCCATTATTTTACGATAAATGCTTCTGATTTCGAAACAGTTCCAAAGAAAGATGGAATCAAATATGCCGCCCGTTTTGTCAAAGAAGTAACTGTTAAATGGGAGTCTAAAAACGGGAAATAATTTCCACGCATATTCTACCGTTAAGATACTACCTTTATTTGAAAACGGTAGCAAATGTCCATTCCTTGTCATAGACAGGTGTATAAGTTGCCATAAGTATCTATTTCCTGGTTTTTCAGTAGGGGGTGAATAAATATAAATACTATTTTTGTGAAAACATTAGAAAAAATTATGGCGAAGTACAAACGTATCCTTTTAAAGTTAAGCGGTGAATCGTTGATGGGCGGAAAGCAGTATGGTATTGATGAGGTACGCCTCGATGAGTATGCCATGCAGATTAAAGAAATAGCTGCCATGGGTGTGCAGATAGGTATTGTTATCGGTGGAGGAAATATCTTCCGGGGCTTGAGTGGCGCTTCAAAAGGCTTCGATCGGGTAAAAGGAGACCAGATGGGGATGTTGGCTACTGTAATTAACAGCTTGGCCTTGAGTTCTGCTTTGGTTGTGCAGGGGATAAAGGCTAACGTACTTACGGCCATTCGTATGGAGCCAATTGGAGAATATTATACTAAGTGGCGTGCGATTGAATTACTCGAACAAGGTAACGTTGTAATCATGTCGTGTGGAACGGGCAATCCATTCTTTACTACCGATACCGGTTCGGCGTTGCGCGGAATAGAAATCGAAGCCGATGTGATGCTGAAAGGAACAAGAGTGGATGGTATCTATACGGCAGACCCCGTAAAAGACCCGACAGCCACCAAGTTCACGCATATTACCTATGACGAGATTTATAATCGCGGACTAAAAGTAATGGACTTGACTGCCACAACGATGTGTAAAGAAAATAACCTTCCGATTATTGTATTTGATATGGATACAAACGGGAATCTAAAAAAAGTTATGTCCGGCGAAAAGATAGGTACATTGGTCCATAATTAAAAAGGAGATAGAGGATGAATTGCATAAATAGAAAAAAGGTCGTATATATAGGAGTGGCCATTTTGTGGTTGAATTTATTTATCGCTTGCCAAGGAAAAGAGAAATCGGATGTTAGCTTAGACTCTTTGTTAGACGAAATGGTATCCTGGGAAGAAGCAGCCTGTTATCCGGCTATTCCATATCGTTGTTTACAAGTGAGCAGTTACGACCGATTATCTATATCTCCTGATTCTGTCCATTGGTTTGCTAATAACGACGGCTCCGGCATCGAACGAATTGAAACAAATGGAGAAGGACGTACGGAAAAAGTCTTGTTTGACGACAAAGGACCAGGTGTCATCACACGTATCTGGATTACAACAACAGACAAGCGAGGTACCTGGCGTTTTTACTTTGACGGCTCTCCAAAGGCGAGTTGGGAGATTCCGGCGTATGATATGATGCAGATACATATACCTCAACTCGGACGCGGATTATTGCAACCTCATACCAATTATACGCCTGAAGGAAAAGGCGGAAGCACCTTGTTTCTTCCTATCCCTTATGCCAAAGGATGTAAAATTACATTTGAAGAACCTCAGGGCATAGCGTCTGTCCCCAGGTATTACCAAATAACCTATCGTAAATATCCTGAAGGAACAATTATTGAAACATTTACCCATAAAGTTGCCAAAAAGGCGGCGAAAAAAATTGCGGAAACAGACGAATTATTGCAAAACCCGGTTGTCGTAGGCTGCGATTCAATGCATATCGAGAAACAGCAGGTATTGGAAGCGGGAAATCCTATGCTAATCAAGCTTCCGCAGGGCGAACATGCTGTCTGTGAATTGAAAATAAAAGTATCAGTTGACGAAAAAAAGCAGTACGCTCAAATTATGCGTAATATTATCCTTCGGGGAACATTCGACGGAAGACAAACCGTTTGGGTTCCTGTATCCGATTTTTCCGGAGGAGGAATGGGTGCTCCTGCTGTAGAGAGTTGGTTCTTGTCTGCCGACGGCAATGGAAGTATTACAAGCCGTTGGCCGATGCCTTACAGAGAAGCGGCATCTATTGCTTTGGTAAACGAAGGAAACCTGCCTGCCAACGTAGAGGTATCCCTTTATTTATCTCCGATAACATGGGATGAACGTACGCTTTATTTCTATGCTTCCTGGCGCCAAGAAAGAGGAATAAAGCTAAGCAATGATCCTGAGGATAATAAAAACACAATAGATTGGAACTTCGCAACAATTAATGGGAAATGTGTATACAAAGGGGATGTCCTTACCTTATATAATCACTCACCCGAATGGTATGGCGAAGGAGATGAAAAAATATGGGTAGATGACGATAAGTTCCCTTCTCATTTCGGAACAGGAACGGAAGATTATTATAACAGTTCATGGGCTCCGGTAATACCTTTCCAAACACCCTTTGGTGGCGCTCCTCGTGCCGATTCGGAGAGCTCGCACGGCTACAATACGTTCTTTCGTACACGTAACTTAGATGGAATCCCGTTTACAAAACGACTGAAGTTTGATATGGAAATGTTGGGTTGGAAGAAAGGAACCGTTGATTATGCCACAACATCTTTTTGGTACGGTAATATAAAAGCCAGGCCGGAAGGAACTTCGGAAATAGACGAAGCAACTGTAAAATTACTTCCTTCCCCAGGAGTTACAATGAGTGAATAGAAATTGATTCATAAATTTAAACTAACATAATGTCTACTGATTGTTACAAACAGATTTATCTTCAGTATGCACCCATGCTCATCCGCTTTGCGGAAAAATTTGTTTCCTCTTTTTTTGCAGAAGATATAGTACATGATGTATTCCTTAAGTTATGGGATAAACAAATATTTATTCTTCCCGATAATGAGATAAAGAATATTCTTTATGCATCTGTCCGTAATGCCTGCATCGATCATCTGCGCCATATAAATCTGGAACAAAAATTATCAGATCAGAGAGCCCTCCAACTGAAGCTGGATGAACTTGAATTTCTCGAAACATCCGAAAACCTTTTCATGCGGAAGGATATGATAGAATATATAATGAAGATAGTAAATGATCTTCCCGATAAAAAACGTGAGATATTTCGTATGTCTTATATTGAAGGATTAAAAGCCGCAGAAATAGCAGAAAAGTTGAATTTGTCGGTACGAACAGTGGAAAATCAACTTTACCGCATTCTGTTAATCCTCAGAAAAAAGCTATCCTCCTCATTTATATATTTATTTTTATACTTTTAGTTATTCCTTTTTACATCTATAACTATTTTATTTTCAGTGAAATTAAAGAGAAAATAAAAAAATAATGTTTTTCTGTGAGTACTTTTTTTGTTTCATCCGTTTCAAGAATATAAGAAACAAATTACTATAGAAAAACATGGATTACACACCATCGGAATTGATAATCGGATATTTCAAGAAGTCTCTAGATCAGGAGGGAATGGATGAATTTTACAAATGGGTAAATGAAAATCCGGATAATAAGAAACTTTTTTTCGAAGCAAAAACTATTTTCGATTCTGTTTATGGCAGTACTATTCTGGATATAAATGATAGTTGGCAACGTTTGCTGGATAAGAAGACCTCGGAAGGTCGGAACAAGCGTACCTCCTTGTGGAGGCATATGAGCAAGTATGCTGCTGTTGCCTCTATAGCTATAATACTAACTTCTGCATTTTTCTTCTTTTTCAATAATAACGAGTTCACACCTCCAAGTGCGGAATATATAACGGGAGATGGCATTCAATCTGATATGGTAATCCTGTCCGACGGAACAAAAGTAAATATCGGGCCGAAAACAAGCTTCCATTTTGCCCCTGATTATGGAAAAAAAGATCGTATAGTATATCTTGAAGGAGAAGCTTATTTCGATGTAGCCAAACATAAAGATAAACCTTTCATAGTGAAAGTAAATGGGCAAGATATAGAGGCGTTAGGTACAAAATTCAATGTGATGGCATATGCTTCCGACTCTATTTATACAACAACACTACTTGAAGGTTCTGTATCGCTTTCCACCAACCATATAACAAAAAAGACCGTTTTAAAACCAGATCAGCAGTTTACATATAATAAAAATAACCGATCAGTAACCATAACCGAAGTAGAAGCCTCTTTATATACAGCATGGATAAATGGTTATTATTATTTTTCCGACCAAAATTTGAAATTGATTTTAAGCAAATTAAGCGACATCTATGGAGTCACATTTGAAGTACTGTCTGAAACATTAATAAATAAGAAATTTACGGGAACATTTTATAGAGGGCAGAGCGTAAAGAATATTATGGAAATAATAAATCTGTCAATACCTATAAAATATAACATGAAAGAACAACATATAATTATAGAAGAAAGCTAATTTATATAATCTAATACTAACACCCATACATTATGAACAGCAGTTAATACCTAAAAAAGAAGAGAAGATTTTTGCCGAACCTTCCCTTCCTCGTTGTACATTTCAATTAAACTTCCATTTGCCGTGGAATAGTGTTTAATCTTAAAAAACATTCAAATATATGAATAAACAATTTAGTGTGATTTTAGTTGACCTGAAAAAAACTATAAAAATCATGAAAATCATTATTGTCATGCTTATTGGGTTTCTGCCTTTCGCGATGGCAAGCTCTTATGCACAGAACACAAAGCTCTCGATTTCGGTACAGAATGAGTCGCTGGAAAATGTTTTCAGAGAAATAGAGAAACAATCGGAATTTTTGTTTTTTTATCAGTCTGATGAAATAAATAAAAATGAAAAAATAACGATCGATAAGAAGAACAGTACAATCTTTGAACTACTTGACGAAATATCGGATAAGGTACATATTAATTATACAGTCAAAGATCGTCATATTGTATTGACTATTCACAAGAAAAGGAGCATTGCATATGATACCTCTGGCGCTAACCAACCAGAGCAAGCGCCTGATAAGAAAAAAATATCGGGAATAATATTGGACGAATCCGGGGAGCCTATTATTGAGGCTAGTGTCGTATTACAGGGAACAACAAATGGAGTGATGACCGACATTAATGGAAACTTTACACTAGAAGTGCCGGAAAAGGGAACCTTGAAAATATCTTATATTGGCTATATTACTCAGGAAATACCTATTAGTAATAAAACATTCATTCAGGTGACTTTAAAAGAGAATGAAAAATTACTGGACGAAGTGGTTGTCGTGGCATATGGTATACAGAAAAAAGCTACTATGACAGGAGCTATTGGTAATGTCAAAGGAGATGAGTTAAACAAATCGACAGTCGCTAACATTTCCAACACAATGGCAGGGCGTATATCCGGAGTCAGCATGCGCCCAAGTAGTGGTAAACCGGGAGAAGATAATCCTACTATCTACATACGTGGTATCAGCACCACCGGAAACCGTAGCCCGCTTATTGTTATCGATGGAGTAATCCGCGATAATATGAACCAGATTAGTATGAACGATATCGAATCAGTAAGTGTGCTCAAAGATGCTACTGCAATAGCTCCATACGGATTGGGCGGTGCAAACGGAGTAATACTGATCACTACCAAAAGCGGAAAGGAAGGGAAAACCAGTCTTAGCTTGAATACATATTATGGATGGCAAACACCTACTATACGCCCTGAAATGCTGAATGCCGCAGATTATATGACTCTTCGTAATGAAGCTTATATGAACGACAATAAGGGGGTAATACCGGAAGGTGGAGCGCTACCTTTTTCCAAAGATATCATAAGCAATTATAGTAAACATCATGCTGAAGACCCTGACAGATATCCTGACAGCAATTTCTACGATGAGATGGTAAATCTGCAGACACCGATTCAGAGTTACAACTTGCAGCTGGAAGGCGGAAACGCATCAGCCCGTTATTATTTGGGATTAGGATACTTTGACCAACAGGGTATGTATGATGATATTTATTACAAACGCTATAGTATCAGCGGAAAGTTTGACATACAGGCGCTCCAATATACGAAGGTGGCTTTGTCGTTCAGCGGAGCAGTTGAAAAAAGAAATGCCGGCCCTTCTCCTACAGCTATCAGCTATATGCCTATCCGTAGCCTCTATTACAGCAACGGGCTTTGGGGCGAATCAGGAGGTAGTAGCCCTATCGGTGAGCTTAAAAGCGGGTCATACAACAGGATAAATAATAACACGTTATTACTCTCCTTATCTATAGAGCAACAATTACCCTTTATCAAAGGGTTGAGCGTAAAAGGATTGTTTAGTTACGATCCCAATTACGAATATCAGAAACAATGGAGTAAACCCAACTATTATTACTTGTTGGATACCAGTACCACTCCATATACATATACTCGTACTGCAAGTGGAGAACCAATTACATCTCTGAATCAACAAGATAATAAATATGAGAAGATGTCGGGACAATTTCACCTGAATTATGCAGGTACGTTCGGCAAACATGATATCACTGCATTGGCTGTTTTCGAAGCACGGGATACCAAATTCGACTGGATAAAAGCCTATAGAAAAGGATACCAAATAGATATCGACGAAATAGATATGGGTAGCTCCGATAAGATGGATTTCGATAACGGAGGCTCTTCTTCGCGCACAAAACAGGCAGGCCTGGTATATCGTATGACATACGCCTTCGACAGAAAATATATGTTTGAAGCATCAGGGCGTTACGATGGGCATTCATATTTTGCCCCCGGTAAGCGATGGGCATTTTTCCCGGCTTTCTCTGCAGGATGGAGAATTTCGGAAGAATCATTCCTTAAAGATAAAGTAGAATGGCTCCAAAATTTGAAACTGAGAGTTTCATGGGGAGAATCCGGTAATCTGGCTACAGGCGCTTTCGAATATCTTTCGGCTTACGAGTTGTTTGGCAATTCATATATGTTCGGAAACACAATAGTGCAAGGGTCGAGAATGAGCAAAGAAGCTAACCCAAATATCACATGGGAAAAGTCGAAAAGTTCCAATATCGGTTTCGATGCCTTTTTCTTTAAAGGTATGCTAACACTCGAAGCAGATTATTTTCATCAGAAAAGGAGTGGAATGTTATTATCACCAAATATTAATGTCCCTGTAGAATACGGCTTGAGCCTGGCACAGGAAAATGCAGGAGAAATGACAAACCGTGGATTTGAATTTCAGATAGGAGGCAATTATTCATTACCAAACGGACTCAACCTGCATCTGAACGGAAATTTCAGCTTTAGCAAGAACAAAATGGATAAAATATATGAATCTCTGGACACATATAACAGTCTAAACAGACGCAGGACAGGCCGTGCATGGGAAACGCCGTTTGGATATAAAGCAGACGGATTGTTCTCAACTGCCGATGATAAGAACGGCGATGGAATCATTAATAGCGCCGATGGATATAATATAGATCAGTTTGGAGCCGAGTTACATCCCGGTGATGTGAGGTATGTAGACATCAGTGGTCCTGATGGAGTGCCTGATGGTAAAATAGACGCATTGGATGAAACAGTAGTAGGCTATCCATACTATCCGCGTATCACATACGGTTTTACACTTGCTGCCGACTGGAAAGGATTTGATGTTAGCTTATTTTTCCAAGGAGCTGCGCAGGCTAGCCTTAATATACAGGGATATCAGACTTTACCATTCCGTTTGAACAATACAAATGTGTCTTATGAATATTTTAATGACTATTGGACACCAGACAGACAGGATGCCACATATCCGCGTATCACGCAGGCTCCTTACAAAAACAACACAACCAATTCTCAATACGACAATGGATTCGGTCCGTATTCGAGTTCTTTCTGGATGCGCAATACAAACTACCTGCGACTAAAGAATGTTGTATTGGGTTATACATTGCCTCAAACTTTGACCCATAAAGTAGGGATAAACAATTTGCGCGTATATGTTTCCGGAACGAACTTGTTTACATTTAGCAATCTGGATTTCATTGATCCGGAAGTCAATTACAGTTCGAGAGAAGAGGCATATCCTCTGCAAAAAACATACATAGTAGGTCTGAATGTTACATTTTAAATAAAACAGATATTATGAAAAATATACAATATAACAAAATATATTTTCTTGCAATACTTGTGTCTGTTGTTCTGTATTCTTGTAACGACTATCTCGACACCGAGTCAAGAAATACACTGACAGAACCTACACAATGGGCGAATGAAATAAATGCAGATGTATACCTGAACGGTATATACAGTACATTGAACAAACCTAACACGCCCGATCCTCTCGATAGTTTTACCGATGATAATAATGGAGGGCCCTATTGGAAATCCTGGCAATGGAAACAAGGCATAGCTACACCTGAGATGAACGGTGGTTATCCGATGATACAGGATGGAACAGCAAATGACTTTATGAACTGGAGTGTTGTTTATCAGCGAATTCGTAAATGTAATGAGTTCCTTCAACAGGTTGAGGCTTACAAAGCTAACTATTCGGAAGGATGGCTAAATAGACGAGTAGATGAAGTCCGTTATCTCAGAGCATTTTTCTATGCCGGACTATGGCAACATATTGGTGGTGTGATTCTTTTGACCGAACCGCTCGACCGAAATACTATGACAGAAGAGCAACTTTATCGTGCAAGAGATACTTTCGAGGCTACATATGACTTCCTCACAAAAGAACTTGGCGAAATAGTGGATAATGGCTATCTCAGCGTAAAATATAGCTATGGGGATGCGAATGCCGGAAGGGCCACATTGGCCGCTGCACTAGCTCTTAAAGGATGGGTTGAGTTGTATGCTGCAAGTCCGGGCTTCAATGCGGCTATTCCTGTGGCAGCAGAAGGTACGGGTGCTACACCTGAACAGGTTAAGCTTGTAGGCTTCGGGAATTATGATAAGAAACGTTGGGAAACTGCAGCAGCTACGAATAAGAGATTCCTGGACTCATATAAAGGTACTTATAAGCTGTTCGATGATATGTCGAAATTCTGGAGCGAAGGTGCAGAGTATAATTCTGAGGTAATCTGGGATCGTCCGTTGGAGAGAAATATTAGTGGGCTAACCAGTGATTTTGCTCAGAAGGGAGGACCTACCTATATATTGGGAAAATACTATACATGGGGGAACTTTTGTCCTACACAGGAGCTTGTAGACCAGTTTTGTATGGGCAACGGCCTACCTATCGATCATCCTGATTCGGGATATGATCCTGAGAATCCATATAAAAACAGGGAACAAAGATTCTATGATTTTATCGTTTATGACGGAGCTCCATACAAGATGAATTGGATGGAAAAAGAGGATGTTATCTATACGAGAATAGATAAAGTAAACCCTTCTATGAATGAAATTGAATTAGGTCAGTCAGATGTCACTCGTACAGGTTATTACTTTAAGAAAAGAATGGATCCGGATAATGCACCTTCCGATGGCTATGGAATTAACTATATATTTTTCCGTTACGCAGAAGTGTTATTGAACTATGCTGAAGCTCAGAACGAAGCATTCGGGCCAGATGAAGTATATGATGCTGTAAATGAATTGCGTACAGCTCGTGGGTTACCTACTTTGGAGGTGTCATATGGAGGTAAAAGCCTGAATCAGGATCAAATGCGTGAAGTAATTCATAGGGAAAGGCGTGTCGAACTATGTTTTGAGAACAAACGTTTCTATGACTTAGTTCGCTGGAGAATTGCTTTTGATGTTCTGAACAAGGAACTTCATGGAATGAAAATATATAATACAAGTCCTGATAACAATTCGGGTAAATGGATATACGAACGATTACCCCTTTCCAGTCATCCGCATATATTTACTCAAAAAATGTATTTATGTCCTATCCCATATTCTGTAATTACAGCTAATAGTAAGATTATACAAAATCCGGGATATTAAAGATACTTTCAACAATTATCTCCGGTAAGCATTTCTTTACCGGAGATAATTCAGGCTTTTATTTATCATGTAGAAACACTCCTTTTTGTAATGAAGAAAAAAGTTTTACTCTGTTTTACCGGAATCAGTCTGGCATTTACCTTATTTGCTCAAACAGATAATTATGGAGCAGGTGATGCGAATAAACGCTTCCAACCATCATTGGGAACTTTAGGTGGGAGAACAGACTATGATTACCTGAATCTAAAAAATCATCCTGGAAATAGTGGTGTACCTTTAGGTGGTATAGGAGCAGGAAATGTACAATTTGCTCCTGATGGTCGTTTCGCTCGTATTGCGATGAACAATATACATCTACCCATTAAGAAAAGTACAGCTTCTTTCTTTTCTGTATGGTACAATAACGGAAAAGAGAAAAAGGCTATAAGATTAGTAAATGATAAAGAATCTCAATATGATATGGCTTCTGTTCAGGAAATTTACTACAAAGGTCTTTTCCCTCAGGCTGAAATGAATTTCGGAAATTCTATTCCCGGAACAAAGATCAATATTCATGCTTACTCATCTTTGGTTCCACATGATGTGAAGAATTCTAGTCTGCCGGTAGCCTTTTTCGATGTTACCCTACAGTCGGAAACAGATAATGAGATAGCAATTGCTTTTTCCTGGGAAGACTTTATAGGACACGGAATAAAAGAACCCGCAAGCATAGAGGGTATGGACGGACAAATATTTAGCCATGGAAGAGATCCTCTTTGTAATGGTGAAAGATGGCCCGACCGACCTTTGGAACAAACATTTTCTGAGAAATGGGATTGGGAAAACCTCTCAGGTATACGCCAGTTTACAGCAAAACCGCTAAAACCTAAACGGGCAAATTTTCAGAACTATGTGGATGAGGTCGTACTACTCGCCGAAAAAGGTGAAGGTATAGAACTTTCAGTCTTATCTTCTTATAATATTAATAATGGAACCTCAGCCTGGAAAGAATTCAGGGAAAACGGATCTTTCGGAAATAAGGATAAAAATATATCATACCTGACTACTCCTGACCAACAGAATGGGGGTAGTGCCATTGCACTAAAAACGGCATTGAAATCAGGTGAGAAAAAAACTTTACGATTTATGCTGGCCTGGTATTTTCCCGAAACGAAAGTAGACAGAGTAAACGATATCCCTGAGTATTATTGGACAGGAGGGAGTGATTATGGACGTTATTTTCACAACTATTTCCACAATTTGTCGGCCCTTGTTGAGTACAGTTATGAAAACAGGGATTATTTGTTGGATAAGACACAGGAGTGGCAACAGCCGGTTTTGAACAGTACAATGCCCGACTGGTATAAGTTTAAACTAATAAATAGCGCCTATGTTATTTACACCAACATGATCCTGAATAAGAAGGGAGACATGACTGTAAATGAAGGTGGTATGGGCGGTTTGGCCGGAACAATGGATCAGCGTATAGCTTCTCATCCTTTCTATCAGAAGTTTTTTACACAACTCGATCGTTCCGAAATGAATATTTTTGCCGATGCACAACAATCGAAAGGTAATATAACCCATTTTATAGGCCATTATTATTTCGGAATGGGAACAGTCGGAGGACGTGTACCAACTGAAGATAGCTGGATGATAGACAATACGGGAGGATGGATTATTCAATTGGCAAAAGATTATCAGCAGACCGGAGACCTAAAATATTTAAAACAACATGTAGGACGTGTACACGACGGTATGAGTTTCCTGAAATCTTTGATGCCTGAAAATCTTGAAATCCCTATAGGGCCGACTACTTATGACGACTTTACACATCCACCCGTATATAGTTATGGAGCAAGTATTTACCTTGCTACCTTAAAGGCAGCTTCTGTTATATCACAGGCTGTTGGAAATACGCAAAAAGAGAAGGAATATGATGAGCAGTTTATCCGTACACAAAAAGATATGATTCGTACGCTTTGGAATGGGCGATTTTTCTCTTATGGTTGTGAAATTGACGGTTCGGGAAGACTTGATAATATTTTATTCACCGGGCAATTAGGCGGACAATTTGTAAGCAGGTATTGTGGTTGGGGAGATGTAATACCCATGGATATGGTAAAAGCTTCACTTGTGTCCCAATTCAAAATATCATTATCCAAAACTCCTGATTATTATGCCAATAAAGTATGGGATATCAATCAGAATAAAGGAATAGACAATAGAGGATCGCAGTGCTGGCCCTTCTATCTGGAAAGCTATACGGGCTATAGTGCTATACAAGCAGGATATTATGCCGACGCCCTCGATATAATGAAACATGTTCAGTTAGTCCATTTACGTAAAGGATGGACTTGGTGCCAAAATCTTTGGAATCCGGCAGAGCTTTCATATATGACTGCTCCGGTAACATGGTTCTCAACAGATGTATTGGCAGGGGCTGGAATAGACGTTCCAAAGCAGGAATTAAGGCTGTCACCAACAGTTACAGGAAAAGAGAAAGTAATATTGCCACTTTTCTATCCACTTTTCTGGGGGCAGTTAACGATAGACCCCTCAGCAAAGAAATTAACATTGGAAATAACCAAAGTATATAATCATAAAGTTGTAATCTCTAAAATTGTTTCAGAGAAAGATGGTGAATCTACTGACAAAAAATGGATGATAGATATTCCTGCATTTGAGGTAAAAGACGGGAAAGTGCTGGATCTGTCTCCTTATTGGAACAACATTGTGCAAACAAAGACAGAAAAGGCAGTTCTTCCACATGCCGACAATGTAGATTTTATAACGGTAAAATATCAAGAATGAAAAAAATAAAGTGACGAGAAATATTAGGATAGTCTTGAAAAAATATATACAAAAATGTGCACAAACTTCGTATTATAACAATTTTCAATTTAACATAAAAAGGCTGTTATCCTAAAAATAACAGCCTAATTCTTATTGGGTGGTCCCACTTGGGCTTGAACCAAGGACTCCCTGATTATGAGTCAGGTGCTCTAACCAACTGAGCTATGGGACCGGTTCAGATGTTTCGCTGAAATCGGGTGCAATATTACGACTAATTATCGGTTCTTGCAAGTGTTTTTTCTAAAAAACTTATTTCTCTTTTGCTTCTTCGGCTGCAAATTCCATCAGATAAGCTTTGATAAAATCATCTATCTTTCCATCCATTACGCCATTCACATCTGACGTTTGATAGTTGGTGCGATGATCTTTTACGCGGCGGTCATCAAATACATAACTTCGTATTTGGGAACCCCATTCTATTTTTTTCTTGCCGGCTTCTACCTTCTGTTGTTCGGCCATTCGTTTTTGCAAAGCAATATCATATAGCATAGAACGCAAAAGCCGCATAGCATTTTCACGATTTCCTAATTGAGAACGACTTTCGGTATTCTCAATTAGTATTTCACGCGTTTCGCCGGTATCCGGGTCTTTATAGTTATAGCGTAAACGAACTCCGGTTTCTACCTTGTTTACATTTTGTCCGCCGGCGCCTCCTGAACGGAAGGTATCCCAGGTATAGTCCGACGGATTTATTTCTATTTCAATCGAATCGTCAACCAATGGCGTAACAAATACGGATGCAAAAGAAGTCATTCGTTTACCTTGTGCATTATAAGGAGATACACGTACTAAACGATGCACTCCATTCTCCCCTTTCAGATAGCCGTATGCATAATCGCCTTCTATCTGCATTGTTACAGACTTTATACCGGCTTCATCTCCTTCCTGTAAGTTATTTATGGTGATTTTATAGTTGTTCGCTTCCGCCCAACGCATATACATACGCATCAACATAGACGCCCAATCCTGGCTTTCCGTTCCGCCGGCGCCTGAATTAATTTTCAGAATACAACCCATCTGGTCGGCTTCCTGACGAAGCATGTTACGAAACTCCAGATTCTCTACGGCAGAGAGTGCCTTTTGCCAGGCTTCATCAACTTCTTCTTCCGAAGTGATGCCTTCTTTTACATATTCATAGGCTAATTCGAGTTCTTCCGTAGCGGCATGGACTTCGTTGTATAATTCAATCCATTTCTTTAATTCACGTACAACCTTCATTTGGGCTTCCGCTCTTTTGGCATCTTCCCAGAAGGTTGGGTCTTGTGTGCGTAATTCTTCTTCTTCTAACTGGATGGCCTTACCATCGATGTCAAAGATACCTCCTCAACGCTGTCTCGCGCTCCAACACGTCTCGTAGTTGGTCTGATGTTATCATAATCTCTTTTTTTGTCTGCAAAAGTAATTTATTCCTTATACATTTCTTCTATTTGAGATGCATATTTTTCTAAAATAACCGGACGGCGGAGTTTCAGGGTGTCTGTCAGTTCGCGTCCTGCCATTGTAAATGGTTCGGCTAATAGACTAATGCGTTTGATTTTCTCGTAAGAAGCCAAATCTTTCTGGCGTTCTTCCACATGCGATTCTATCAGGCGGACAATATCGTGATTTTTAACCAGTTCTTCCCGGTTACTGAAAACGATTTCCTTTTGTGTCGCATACCTTTCCAACACATCGAAATCGGGAACAATCAAAGCGCCTACAAACTTACGTTCATCACCAATCACAGCAATCTGGGAGATAAATTTATCATTATTCATCAGCAATTCTATCGCCTGTGGAGCAATATACTTACCATTAGACGTTTTATATAAGTCCTTAATCCGTTCGATAAAGAAAAGAACATTTCCTTCCAAACGCCCGGCGTCGCCCGTACGGAAAAACCCGTCTTCGGTAAATACTTTAGCATTTTCTTCCGGTTGTTTGTAATAACCAGGGGTAACAGTTTTTCCTTTTACCAGTATTTCATTCGTTGATTCATCTATTTTCACCTGTACATCCGGCATCACCATACCTATCGAGCCCATAACAAACCTATCCGTTGGACAAAAAGACACCGTAGCGCTTGTTTCGCTTAATCCGTACCCGTAAGCAATGGGTATATTTACCGATTGTAGAAATATATTTACCGTATCCGACAGCGGGGCGCCGGCCACGGGAAACAATTTTCCTTTTTCAATACCCAAAACCTTTTTCAATACCCGGAAGATTGTCTTATTATACAATCCGAATTTCAGTGTAAGAAAAAACGGTGGTTTGAGTCCTTTATTCTTATATTCAAGATTATAAGCATGGCCTGTTTTGACGGCATTCAGCGCTATTTTCTTTAATAATCCGGGGAAACCATCTATTTTTTCATGTACGCCGGTGTACACTTTTTCCCAGAAGCGAGGCACATTGCACATCATCGTGGGGCGAACTTCCTTTAGGGCTTCCTGTATCATTTTAGGGTCGCGATTAATCGCCACTTTTACTCCATTATACAGACACAGATAAGTCCATGCTTTTTCAAATATATGTGTAAGAGGTAAAAAACACATGGAGGTCTCTTTATCCGTTATAATAGGAAGACGGATTTTATGAATACGCATCACTTCCAGAAAGTTTGAATGATACAGCATCACTCCCTTTGAGTTACCGGTGGTTCCTGATGTATATATAATAGTAGCCAAATCTTCCGGAGTCGCTTCTTTCATACGGATTTTAACCGTTGTTTCCGCATGTGCATTATCTCCCAGGCGTTGAAAATCCTCAAAATAGACAGACGTTTTATCGTCCGGGTTTAGTTTCACTTTAGGATCGAAAACAATAAGCCTTTTTAAAATGGAAGATGATTTTTGTACAATAAACGCATTGTTGTATTGCAATTGCTCGCCAACGAACAAGGTACTTATCGTAGCATCGTTTACAATATACTCTACCTGCGCAGGCGAACTGGTAGCATACATCGGCACCAAAACTGCCCGGTTGGCATATCCGGCAAAGTCGGTTATTAAATACTGTGGTAAATTTTGCGATTAACTACCTATATTCTCCTGTTCTGCTATGCCGAACTCCGCCATAGCTTTAGCAGTAAGCATGATGTCATCCGAAAACTTCCTCCACGAAATTTTCAGCCATTTCCCTGTTTCGTCATCTCTG
>JAISDJ010000305.1 GCA_031264865.1 Tannerellaceae bacterium
GGCGACATCCCTTATACGGAAGGAGCGCAAGCGATTCATGGCGGGACATTAACGCCGAAATACGACCGGGTGGAAGACTTGTACACCCTGTGGCTCACAAGCGTAGACAACGCCGTTAAAGCCTTGACAACCGCTACCGGACAGGTGTTCGAAGCTTCGCAGGACCCTGTTTATAAAGGTAATAAAGCCAGTTGGGCAAAGCTGGCCAATTCGTTAAAGTTGAAACTGGCTGCCCGTATGATTAATGTAGACCGGGCGAAAGCGCTCAAGTTGGCAAGTGACGTGGTTAATTCGCCCGCCGGCTTTATCAACAGCGAAGGGGAAGATTTCTTATTCAACAAAGCGACTTACAACAGCCTTGCTAAAGACGGACTGGGCAATATCTACACCTACCACTGGGAGAATGACGTACTTCGCCAATTGGGAGGCTCTAAAACGGCCATTGATTTCATGGTAGACAACAGAGACCCGCGCGTTCGCTTCATCTACCGGAAGAACGATTGGAATTCCAGGGTGCTGCAAGCGTTCTTTAACGCCGGAAGGCAAAGCGACGTGCCTGCTTACATTATGGAAAACGTGGTATACGAAACAGGCGCCGACGGTACATACCAATTCAAGGCCTGGAAAGGCGCCGGAGAGCCCTGGATTCGTTATCAGGGTTTCCCGCTCGCCTTTAATGCCGGCCAAGAGGCTGCCAAATTCGGCGACTGGTTTAATTACGGTATCCGGTGTAAGTTAGAGAACGTAACGTATTATCCTTTCTCCGAATACCAGAAAGAGATGATTTACGGACGTATCAGCTTTACGCTTCCCGTAGCCCCGGGCGACGCCGTGGTGGAAGACAAGGAACAAGTGCCCTGGTGGGGGATGTATATGACAATGGCCGAAACAAACCTTTATCTGGCAGAGTTCGCCCTGTTGGGAGCCAACCTGCCCGAAACGGCTGATTCGTATTACAACCGGGCGCTTGCCGCCTCGGTAAAAGAATACAATTTACTGGCTAAAAACAACAAGATACCTTACTACGGCACAACGTATAATTACGACCCGAACGAAAAAGTAATCGACCTGCAAGAGGGAGAAATCGAAACCATGATGGGAAAAGAAGCGTATAAACTGAGCGGCAACAAAACCGCCGACCTGGAAAAAGTATACATCCAGCAAATGCTTCATTTCAGCATGCAACCGATCGACCAATATACAACGGCCAAACGTTCAGGCCTGCCCAAAACAGGTTCCGCCTTATTCAACCGGATGGATTATGCGTCGGACAATGTTCCGGTAACGCTGTTCCCGCGCCGTATGGCATTGAACGCCCCGGCCGAAACCGACCTGATGTACCGCGTACTGATCGAATCGTACAAAGCGCAAGGCTATACCGTAGGCTCGGGCGCCATCCTGAACGCCGAACGGACATGGCAAGATAAGAATAACCCGCAATGGGGAGAAGGCCCTAAGATGTAATAACGCTTAAAAATCTGTTTGTTGAAAACCGTTGCATATAACATGCAACGGTTTTTTTAAATTTCCAACAAAAAAACGCGCTATCCCATTGCCGTAAACCAAATATTCGTATCTTTGCACCGCATTTGGCCGAAATAGCTCAGTTGGTAGAGCAATTCATTCGTAATGAATAGGTCGCCGGTTCGAGTCCGGCTTTCGGCTCACTTTTCCCTCCTCCGGTTGCCTCCCCATGTTTCTAATTACCCCCTATACAAGTATCTTTTTTACCTCTTCTTTCAGCTTTCAGACGACCCGTAACTACTTGTGTATAAATGGATATACCTGAAAGGGCGCCTTTCAGCCTGCTTTCAGCCGGAAGGTTGGCAAAAGAAAAAAAATCATCATAGTGTCTCCGGCAAACCATCATAGTGTCTTCAACAAAACACTATGATGTCTTTACCAAACCACTATAATGGTTTACTGAAGACATCATAATGGTTTTTTTTCTTCTTCATAATGGTACAAAAAAGTCTTCGTGATGATACCAAAGAAACATCACGATGGTTTGGCAACAACATCGTGATGTTTCTCCAACAACATCGCGATGTTTGACTGAAGACATCGCAATGATTTTTTTCTGAGAGAACGCTCACTCTCCCGCCCACCCATAATTTCCGGCTGAAAGCAGGCTGAAAGGATGACCTTTCAGCTATAGCCGTTTATACACAAGCAGTTACACGCCGGCTGAAAGCTGAAAGAAGAGGTAAAAAAGATACTTGTATGGGAGGGGGAATCTTGCCCGTCGGGGCATTCATTTATTCAAATACGTTAGTTTTTTCATTACATTCGAGTACTCCATATTTTTGTAATCAACTGAAAAATCAAATACAATCTTATTGTTATCATAGTCGAATAGTATCGTTTTCTTTTTATCAATATTCCATGTTGAAACGATAATTGTTTCTTCATCGCCCTTATTCAAGAGTATTCTGTCGCCTTTCCTTTCTGTTTTATCAGGTGAAAAACTAAGAATCTCAAATGAATTTGCAGGTATAAGAATCGACTTTTTTGAAATATTTCTTATTTGTATCGTTTTATTATTGTGTACCGAAAATTCAATCTCCCTGTTGATTGCAATAACTTCATCAAGACCGATAAACTTCCATTCTTTTGTCTCTCCAACCAATCGTTTAACTAATGCATCTATAGTCAGGTAAGGATTACGAAGGTATATTGGTTTGTTTTTGTTTAATTTATCACTGACGAACCGGATCCATTCCGCATTAACAAATCCCCGGTATAAATAGTTTTCTATGATATCATATACTGATGAATTGTTTTTTCTCCCCTCCCAGTAATTATTTTTTCTTGCATATCCATTTATACAAAGGAAGCCGTTGCAGTCTTTCGGATGAATATGTGTCCCACATTGAAAATAGATTTCCTTATTCGTTTCTTTACATTTTTCATGACATTCGGACTTTTCAAAATCATAATATATTTTCTCAAAATGTAACAATAGATAGTATTCGAAACAAATACTGGTGAATGCTATATTCACATACCTTCCATCCACTTCTTTTTCCGCAAGTTCAAAAGCTTCTTTGGCTCTTGGATGTTGGTCCTTATCGAAAACCGCCCAAACTTCATTAAACGTACCGTCTTTTAGTTCTCTATGCCCCTCTTCAACCCATTTAAGAGGAGGTATGCCCGGTATAGGTAATGGTTCGACTTCTACTTTTCTTGTCTGCCTTTTTTTCCGTTTATATGCTCGATGTTCATTTGTTTCTTC
Source organism: Tannerellaceae bacterium (assembly GCA_031264865.1). Lineage (GTDB taxonomy): Bacteria > Bacteroidota > Bacteroidia > Bacteroidales > Tannerellaceae > DFXE01. The sequence continues at coordinate 3,236 of JAISDJ010000305.1, forward strand.
GGCTTCTTCGCTATCTGTTTTGGGTTCCGGCCGCAGCGTGATTTCAACGTTGTCCCCTATATCAATTTTTCCATCCTTAATTCTGTCACGAATCGAATTGAAAAATAAAGGTTCTGTTTTTTCTCCTTCGCAAATGATTAATATTGTATATTTACTACTTCTCATTATCATACAATGATTCGATTGACTTTATATTGGGAATTGCACCGAACTTTCCTGCTAAATACCATTTGTCGAATGGAGTATCTTCCCGTACATCACTAAAATCTTGCAGGGTAAACAGGTTGCTGACTCCAAATTTGTCTTTCTCGGTAAACCATATCTGATCTTTTCTGAACTGCAATCTGTCCAATAGATTTATATCATGAGTAGTAACAATGAGTTGAGCGTTTTTTTTATTTATATTCTTATTTTGAAATAATGATAGTAATACTTTAGACAAATTGGTATGCAGGCTGGAATCTATTTCATCTATAAATATAGTTTTTCCTTCATCCAACGCATTCAGGATAATACCACCTATTGCAAATAATTGTTTTGTCCCATTTGATTCTTCGTCAATAGCCAGAAGTTCTTCTCCAATTAATTTTTCATCTTTAAATAACTGATGCCGGCCGGCAATCTTATACTTATATTTTTCAAATAGTTGTATTGTTAAATCTTTAGGAAAATCATCCGGCAGGGATATAGTAGATTCATCCATTTCTTTTACATTAAGTCCCCTAAGCCCGGTATCGGAAAAGATTAATAATTCATTCAATTTCTCCAACAAGTTACTTTTTTGTGATAAGATGGATCCGACATTATTTCTAAACCGGTCTATCATGATAGAATTACAAGCATTGACAATCTGAATGCCTGATAAATAAATATAGACCGGAGTGATAATCTCATTCGGCGTATCTTCTCCAAATTTAGACAATATAGCCTGATTCTGAAAAACCGAAATAATTTCACCATTCAGAGAAGCTCCCAGTTTGCCTTTATGCACAACAGAATCAATATCATCCGGAAGCATTCTTTCGAAAAGTATGGTTTGTTTATTATTAGGCCAATATAATAAGGTTTCTTTTAAAACCGCCTTCCTGTTTACATGTAATTCATATTTGTATTTTATATGATCCGTATTAACAAATTCTATATAGAACTCCATCGGATATTCCTTACATTTCTCTTCGAATAAAAAAGGGTCATAAGTAGAAATCGGTTCGCCGGCCTTTGCCTTGGATTGCCCAATAAATCTACTTATCTCAAACAATACCCTAAACAGATTTGATTTACCGGACGCATTTGCTCCAAAGATAAGAGCCGTATTAAGCACCTTTACCGCAGACTCGCCTTGCGCTATCGGCTGAATAAAAAAATTATCCGCTTTGCTTTTGGATGACTCTGCTACAAGAGAGAAAACAGTCTCGTCTTTGTACGAACGATAGTTCTTTACGTATACATTTAATATCATAATTTACGCATTTTACGCAAAAATAGGGATTTATTTTTAGAACGGCTGTTTATTTTCGTACGATTCGTTCTTTTTTTGTAAGATCAAGATAGTTTGTCTCCCCCGGGAATAAGGCACGTCGCGGGCAGACTGCGCGCATTTCTTGTTTTGACTTGATTTAAAAATCTTTCTATCTGTTTGTTTATTAAAAAAAAGGATTTATCTTTGCAGCCCGAATTGTGCAATAATAATAAAACAATATAGAGCAAGATGAAAAGAACATTTCAGCCTTCTAACAGGAAAAGAAAGAACAAACACGGCTTCCGTACAAGAATGGCGACTGCCAACGGACGCAGAGTATTAGCTTCCCGCCGCGCAAAAGGAAGGGCTAAACTAACGGTTTCCGATGAATATAACGGATAACATCCGCTTATAAAGAATCATAAAGAGAGTAAAGGTTTTCGTTAAAAGCCTTTACTTTCTTTGTTTTTGCACCTTATCTTTGCAGGAATAGTTTCTATATTATGTTTTTTTCCTACTTTTGAGCCGAGCTAAATAGAAAGGTGATGAAGGATTACTTAAAAGAAATGATCAGAAACCCATTTGTCGTGACATTGCTGATAGCGATTGTTGTTTCATGTGCCATCCTTTATGGTACATTGAAATGGCTCGACAGTTATACCCGCCACAACAAAGCGGTTATCGTGCCGGATGTGAAGGGGCTTAAAGTGGACGAGGCGATTCCGTTCTTCAAAAGCAACAACCTGCACTATTCTGTTATCGATTCCGTTTTTTCGAAAAGCGCCAAACCGGGCGCTATCGTAGAGATAACGCCGCCTGTAGGCTCTAAAGTGAAAGAAGGGCGGATTGTTTTTATCACCGTCAACGCCGTAACTTCCCAGATGGGGGAAATACCGGACGTGGAGGATTTATCTTACCGCCAGGCATACGCCCAACTGAAAGCGCGTGGATTTGAAAAGATAGAAACGATCTATGTGCCGGGCGTTTACAAAGACCTGGCGATAGGCGTCGAATTATACGGGCGGTTACTCAACCGGGGCGAAATGATACAATTATCGGCGCCGCTTGTGTTAAAAATCAGTAACGGCGAAACGTTGATGTACCCGGATGATTCTACTTTTTATGAAGACACGCCTTCGCCTCTTCCGGTAGAACCGATAGGCGGAGACGAAGAATGGTTTGAAAGAGACAACAATTAATTCGGAACTATGAATGATTTCCTTGATAATTGGGACGACGAACAAGACGGCGAAAGCCTGCCAAAGCCTGCGGAAGGCGAAGAGGGGCCGCAGATGTATGAGCATTTCCGTTTTATAGCCGACAAGGGACAAGCCCTCTTGCGGGTGGATAAATTCCTGTCGGACAGAATGGCTGCTTCAAGCCGCAACCGTATCCAGTTAGCTGCTGACGCCGGTTGTATTCTGGCGAATGACAAACCGGTGAAGAGCAATTACAGGGTGAAGCCGCTCGACAGTATCTCGATTGTCATGTCGCGCCCCCGGCATGAGTTTGAAATTATCCCCGAAGATATTCCTTTGAATATTGTGTATGAAGACGATGATTTGCTGGTGGTAAATAAGCCGGCAGGGTTGGTGGTTCATCCCGGCTTTGGGAATTATAC
>JAISDJ010000316.1 GCA_031264865.1 Tannerellaceae bacterium
GTAGCTGTAACCATGAATCCCGATGGAAGTATTACCGAAACGGTATTGGAACCCGATGGCGATATAAATAATATGGTTATACAGGATGCCGACGGGAATGTATATGTAGTGAATCCTGATGGTACTGTGACAAAAGTAGAAAGTACGAATAATAATGAAAGCGAAAATGACGAGAATAAGATGGATATGGAAGACAAGCCAACTTCAATGGCTGACAATGAATTTTTGTATGTAACGATAGCAGGACGGACAGACACATTAATGGATGGACATACCTTGACATTGGGCGAACAAAGTGAGCCGATTAAATTACAGGTCGGCTATAAAAACGATCCATTGGCTAACAGAGCTTACCAAACCATAGATGCAGGTTATCGAAATAATATAACAGCACAAGAGAATTGGAGAGATTCTATTCATATAAACCGTACAAAGTGGAAGTTGTCTTCTCAAGCATCTACCGGAACAACATTCCAATTTGTTCCGACATTAGGAACTACAAAATTAGAAATAGATGCGAGTGAAGCATTATCTGTAATTCTTAGGGATAAAGTAGCGGAAAAAGATACTTTGATTGCAGGGAATAAAATTACAGGGAATAAAATTACCATAACCATTCATACAGTCAAGAGCGGCATTTTACGTTTTAAGCCTAAAGATGAGGAATATTACAAGGATTATGGTTTTGATGATGCCTTAATGAAAGAATTGCAGGATGCCAATGTGACTACTAAAGATTATGATAAAATCCAAATTTCGGGAACGGACTATTATGTACCTTGGCTGGGTGTCTTACCAAACGCAGAAGTGGAAATAAAACTGGAATATACGACGCCTCATCCGGAATTGGATTCGCTGATTGTATTGGAAGGAGATGAAGCAGGACTTGTCTTCACAAAAAGTAATACAAATAAATTACCAATAGATTTTCTTTTTGAATCACGTATAAACTTAAAAACAAAGAATGTGGGTACTTATATTATTAATGCCTACTCATATCAAAAAGGAAATATTAAAACCTTAATCGGACGATTAAAAGTTGAATCGAAAGAATATATAAAATCGAAGATTGTCAGGATTATACGGGTAAGACGAGGCGATGAAAGTGATTATGCTCCGTTTACAGATGCTCAAGAGAGAGAGTTGGTAGAGCATATAAACAAGTACTATAAACAGGCATTTATTAAATTTGAATTGGATACGGGTAATTACCAAGACACATTGACGATAACTAAATCAAGCAATGAGGAAATTGATAAATTAAATAATGACATCTATGATTTGTTGCCAGCCACACAACAAAAAAGTGACATATACTATTTGTTTATTTGCACTCAGGGCAACAATGTGGAAAACGGAAAAGGTAGATTGCTGGGGCATTACTCCGTATTGTTTAAACCATCGGGGGCAACCCCCTTGCACGAGTTGGGACATAACTTGGGATTGCAACATACATTCGAGAATAAAGATGATGGTAAAGATAATATTTGTAAGGTCGGCAGCAGGATATTGGGAGTGCGTACTACTAAAAATATTATGGACTATGATTATGCAGGAGAGGAACATCGCCGCTACTTTTTCAAATATCAAATAGATCACTTAAAAACTAAGTAATTATGAGAAAGATTACATGTATATATGTATGGATAGCCTTTATAATCCCCTGTTCCGGGCAACCATTGCCGGAAGATATTCAGCAAAGGCTTGATAAACTTAGAAATAATGCAAAAATAGCATTAGATAACTTTCGGACGCACCCAAGAACAGGGGAGTTGTACAGTGGACAATTAAGATATGAATTTACCGATCCTGAATATTTATGGGAAAAGTCGCATAAATACAACCTGAATTTGGGGATGATATACGATGATGAAATGCGTAACCGGCTTGTACAATTGATGCAGAATGGATACCGGGAAGATGAATTGGATACTTTAGTAAACCGGTTGATTGATGGATATCCAGTGCAATATGAAAATTATGCGATGGAAGCTTGTAAATTTGACACATTACCTTTTTTTAAGGCGGCATTGGATAGTTTTTATTTAGACCTTAAAAATAAATCGACGAAAAATATAGGATATCCTCACATGCATACTTATGAAGTATTTAAGTTGTTGAAATTAGATACAACAGAAATTTTCAAGCGAACATACAGCAAAATAAGAGAGAGAGAGAGAGAGAGAGAGAGAGAGAGATTTATTACAAAAACTTATTACAATCACTCTCACTTGGCTGAACTTTGTGGTTACATAGGCGATAAGCGTTTTATTCCCCCTTTAATAGAAGCCTTAGACAAGCCGGACAATTTCAATCGAGAAGTGGTTATAGAAGCTTTGGCGCGTATGCGGGCGGAGCCCTATTACAGCGAATATGTAAAGTTCCGTATGCCACGTACTTTGGAGCAAATCAAGCAAGATTATCCGGGTTTCGAGATTGATGAATTAGTATATGTGATTGGTACGCAGGAAGCGTTTTTGGAATTATCCAAATATTTACTTTCCGACGTCCCTTATGCAGTAGACATGGCTGACTATCAAGAGGGCTCTTATTCTACGAGGTCTCCCATATCGGACGATGCTTTTTTCTTGATCCGAAATCATATGGAAAATGAAGATCTGCAGGAGTTGATGAAAAATAAAGATTCCGAAGATCCAATAGTTTTAAAACAGACCTATGATTGGATGCAAAAGAATTATGGCAAGTATAAAATTAAGAGGATATGGTAGCTAAGTGTGAAATACGAAAATAATAACAATATAAATGAGAAAGGATGTGAAAAATAAGTTATTAACACTAATGATGCTTTGCTTATTTACAATTAATGTAAATGCAATAGAACGGGACTTTATGCAATCAGATGAAATTATAGACGTTCGCTTAGAGAGAATGGCAGACACTCTAAAT
>JAISDJ010000324.1 GCA_031264865.1 Tannerellaceae bacterium
GGAGAATGGCATGCAGGAAAAGCATCCGGATTGGTAACAGATGAGAACGTGAGATCCATGATGAAAGCATGGGTAAGAGACCTGAACCTGGAAATTGATGAAAATTCACAAGGACCGAACGATGATTATGATTCCTGGTTTGAAGACGTTTATTTCGTAGCCGTAGGTTGTGGATATAAAACGCTGGAACCGATAATAAAAGACATTCCCGAATTATATTTATCGAATGATAACTGCAACACGCAGGTATTGATGTGCGGAAAGCGCGAAGCTGTGAATGAAATGTGCGAACGCCTGAATAAGAATCAAATTTTCAATCAGGAACTACTTTATAAATCGGGTTACCACACCCCATTTATAGAGAAACATCTCCATATATTAGATTACTGCTTGAATCAAATAGAAGAATTGAAAGAACCTACCATTCCTATTTGGTCTGCAACATCATTGGAGCAATATCCTACCGAAATGAGTGAATATAGGAAACTTACAATTAAGCATCTTACTTCACCTGTTCGTTTCAGGGAGTTGATTAGTAAATTATACACTGAAGAAAAAGCACGTGTTTTTATTCAATTAGGAGCAGGTCCTTTGAATGGTTTTGTAGACGATATTCTACGTGATGAAAAGTATAGTACCATTTCTACCTATAATTCGGGCAGATCAGGTATTGAACAATTAAGGCGGGTACTCGCTCTTCTGTTTATCGAAGGAAAAGAAGTAGATACATTGTTTATCAGAAATGGAGACGTAGCCAAGGTTATAGGACAAGAATTGGAACTTGATTTTGCTCCTATCGTTACAGAATTTCCGCTAATCAAAGAGGTATTGAAAAAACAAAGTAAATTAGATTTTTCTTCTTATGGAGAAAGTGATAATAGCAATCAACCTCTGGCGCAAAAAGTAAATGAGAATATTCGTGAGATATCTTTAGCGCAAAAAGAAATGCTTGATATCATGAACGAAGTAAAATCATTGGAACAAAAATTCAATATTACAAGCGGTATTTCCCAAGCCAAAGAAAAGAAAAGTCAACCGATGCAAGTAAAAACCATCAGTACGGCAAAAAAACCGTTCAAGGAAGAAATTACGATTACTACCCGGGATTATCCTTATATAACGGATCATACAGTTGTAAAACAACCCGATTACTGGACTGTTATAGAAGACTTTGATGTAGTGATCCCAATGACGATGAGCATCGAAATGATAATGGAAATTGCTGAAAAGCATGCTTCAAACAAAAAAGTAGTAGGACTATCTTCATTCAGTATCTTCCAATGGATGAATATTTTTCATGAATTCAAGCTAAAAACCGAAGGTAGTTGGATATCAGATGACCTGATGAAACTGGAAATGAAAAACTTCATTACCACAGAGATTATGTTGGGAGACGAATACCCTACCCCACCGCAGAAATATACAGGTGAAATAGACTTAGGTAAAAAAACACACGAACCGCCCACACGTCACTTCATTTATTCAGAACTGATGTTTCACGGGCCTAATTATCAAGGAATCGAGAAAGTTACAGATATTAACGAACGTGGGATGAAAGCAGTAGTGAAAGCTGCCGGAGGAAAAGCATCTTTACTTGATACATTGGGGCAATTAATTGGTATCTTTCTACGGACAACAATTAAGGAAAATAATGTTTGTTTTCCGGTGAGTGTCGGTAAAATTACTTTTTATCAGGATTTCCATGATCAAAACGGTATTTTTGATTTCACATTGGTAGTTACTGAGATAAATGATGATTTCATCAATGGAGATATGATTCTCAAACGTAATGGTAAAATATGGTGCATTGCTGAGAATTGGCTGAACAGGCGTTTTGAAATGGATAATGCTTTGTGGAATAGCATAAACATACCGCTTGACAGTGGGCTGGCTAAACAACTGGAAGGAACTCCTGTTATGTATTTCGACCTTGCTTATTCTAAAACAGGTAGCTGGCCGTTTATTGAGAAAAGGTATTTGAACCGTGAAGAAAAGGCTCACCTGAAAGGACTGTTACTAAACAAGCGCAGGCCTTATACGATCAGTCGTATTGCCATTAAAGATGCGATCCGTACTTATATAATAGAAAAACACGGAAAAAAATCATACCCCATTGAAATAACAATCAACCATAATGAAAAAGGTAAGCCGTTTGCTAAAGGATTAGATGAATTGAGAGGGTTGGAAATCTCTCTTTCCCATAAAGGTAACGAATCGGTTGCACTTGTATCGGAAAAACCGGTAGGTATTGATATAGAAAAGATAGAAGAAAGATCGCCGGATTTCATGGATATGTCGTTCACGGAAGGAGAGTTGGCTTTGTTGAAGGATAGGGAACAATCAGAATGGTCTACCCGATTCTGGACAGCCAAGGAAGCTTATGGGAAAATGTTGGGAGTAGGTTTGGAAGGCAATCCTAAAAAATATGAAATTGATAGAATTGAAGGAGATTCTTTATTTATTGGACAGCAAGAGATTCATACGGTTAAACACAAAGAAAAATACATTGTAGCATGGACACAAAAGCTTTAGATAGAAAGCAGCAAAGCGAAATAGTATTCAAGCAATTAAGTAGATTTGTTGCTGATATTATTGGAAACGATGTCATTGAAGAAATCGGGATATCTCAAGAAAGTATCTTCACAAAAAATCTGGAAATGGATAGCATAGAAATTGTTACCTTTGCAGAAAAAGTGAAACAGAAGTATGGACGTGAAATTGATTTCATTTCATGGATATCTAAAATGAAATTGCAGGAGTTGAATAATTTATCTATCGGTCAGGTTGTGGATTATATCGTAAACAGTAATGGTTCAAATCAATAATAATAAATTTAATATACTGGAACTGAATAGAGGCGCTACAGAAACAATCGTAATGATTCATGGCATATTTACAAATCTGTCTGTTTATTATCTTTCTATTGCGCAAGAGTTGGCTAAAAAATATCATGTTGTACTTTATGATCTTAAAGGACATGGACTGAGCGAAACGGCCAATTCGGGTTATGATTTGCGATCGATGTCGGATGACTTGCTGGGTATTTTATATGAACTTAATTTGTCGAAGGTGCATTTAACCGGTTATAGTTATGGAGGATTAATCGCTTTGTATATGGCTGTTCACCATCCTGAAATTATTGATAAACTGATTATCATTGAAACGCCCAATCTGAATGACGGGCAATCAAGGCCTTTATTAGAAGGTTATAATAAACTCTTTTTAGATCAATATCTGGAAAGTTTATCTGTATCAACCGGTATAATACCAAGTCAAAGGAAAATCAGTAAAACACATCGGCAGGTTCAATTCTTGTTTGAACATACAACATTGAAGGAAGATTTAAGCCAGGACTCGGATCTGTTCAATAAAATAGCAGAGAATCCTATTACAAATGAAACTCTTTTATTGTATGCTACGCAAACAGAGTGTAAAAATGCCTCTAAATTTTTGCATCAACATATAAAAAAGTCATCTTTGTATTATGGAAAGGGTGATCATAGTATTCCTATGCAGAATCCTGAATGGCTTGTTGATAAAATAACAGAATTTTTATAGTTATACCTAATGGAATTATAATTTGCTTGTATGTTTGATTTAGATAACTGGACAGAAATATTTTCTTCGATAAGAAAGAATAAATTAAGAACTTTTCTTACGGGATTCTCTATTTCGTGGAGTATTTTTATGTTCATTGTTTTATTGGCTTCAAGCAATGGTGCAAAGAATGGGGTAATGACCACCTTTGGTAGCAGGGATGTCAATAGTATCTCTATTTTCGGACGCACCACCTCTATTCCATTCAACGGATTTCCTGATAACCGAAAGATAGAGTTGGATGAAAAAGACTTTGACCTGATTAATAATCAAATACTCCAGAAAGAATTTATCTCTCCCTGTATCAATACCATTGCTACGGCAAGTTACAAAAGAGATTATACATCTGTGGCATTAATCGGCGTATATCCTGAATATACGAATATCAACGGAATAAAAATAAAAGATAAACAAGGAAGGTTTATCAGCGATTGGGATATAAATAAACAACGAAAAGTCGCGGTCATCAACCAACGTTTGAAAGACGTATTATATCAAGATAGAAATCCTGTCGGAAGAGATATTATTATAAATAAACTTCGTTTTACAGTAATAGGCGTTTTTAACGAAACATCGTCTACCAATATCGAAAAGGCATATATTCCTTTCTCCACATCGCAACTGTTGTTTTATGGAGGTTCGGGTTTTACAAGCCTTGCTTTTACGGTAAAGAATCTTGATACTAAAAAAAATAACGAACAATTTATTAAAGACTTGAGAGCCCGGTTGGGCGCTTTGCACCAATTCGATCCTCAGGATGAGCAGGCGGTTGACTTTTCTGATAAACTGGATACTTATTTGCAAACATTGGGAATATTCAATGCCGTAGATGTTTTTATATGGGTTATCGGGATTGGAACCCTATTTGCAGGAATTGTCGGTATTAGTAATATTATGCTTATTACGGTGCGGGAACGTACACGAGAATTTGGAATCAGAAAAGCTTTAGGCGCTAAACCTTACTCCATACTTATAAACATTGTAATAGAATCGGTTGTTATCACTGCTATGTTCGGTTATTTGGGATTATTTGTAGGGATAGGGCTTAGCAAAGTTTTTAACTGGTTTCTCGAGAACAATACGGCAATATCATCGTTGGCTATTTTCGAAAATCCGTCAATTAATGTTTCTACAGCAATAGGGGCAATGATTATTTTAGTAATAGCAGGAGTGTTAGCTGGTTATTTTCCGGCACGGTTAGCAGTGAAAGTACCCGCAGTAGAAGCGATTAGAGCAGAATAATATGTTTGATTTAGACAAAATACAGGAAATATGGATAACGATTACCCGAAATAGGGTAAGAAGTCTTCTTACTGCATTCGGGGTATTTTGGGGCATTTTCACTCTAGTTGTAATGATCGGATCGGGGGATGGATTAGAACGAGGCGTTATGAAAGGAGTTAAAGGATTCGCCACCAACTCCTGCTTTCTTGGTTCTGCTCCTACTGCTATACCCTATAAAGGGTTTCAGAAGGGGAGAGCTTGGAATATACAGAATAAAGATATTGATATTCTTATGGATTCGATCCCCGAAATAAAATTCCTGTCTCCCGTATTGTTGGGGCGAATGTCAAATAACAATATTGTATATGAAGATCAAAGTGGTGCTTTTCATGTGAAAGGTCTCTATCCTAATTATGCACAGGTTGAAAGTCAACATCTATCTTACGGACGTTTTATTAATGATCTAGATATTGAAAAAAAAAGAAAAGTATGTGTTATTGGTGAGAAAGTTTTTGAAAAAATGTTTCCACGAAAGGAGAATCCTATAGGACAGGATATCCGGGTTAATGGCGTTTATTATCAGATTGTCGGAGTAACAAAGGGGTTGTCGGATATTAGTATTGGAGATAAACTGGAGAGTTCGGTACTCCTTCCCTTCACTACATTACAACAAATAAACAATCAAGGCGATATCATCCACTTTATGGCAGCCATATCACAAAATAATATCCGTGCAAATTATATAGAAAATAGAATAAAACAGGTGCTGAAAAGTATCAATCATATACATCCGGATGATTATAAAGCCATATGGAGTTTTAACATGGAAAACGAATATAATATGTATATGAATCTTTTTAGCGGAGTATCTATTTTAATCTGGATTGTGGGGCTGGGAACACTTATAGCCGGTATTGTGGGCGTATGTAATATTATGCTGATAACGGTAAAAGAAAGGACAAGGGAAATCGGTGTCCGGAGGGCTATCGGAGCTAAACCTCGTAAAATAATCAGTCAGATCATGTGGGAAAGTATTGTTCTAACATTGATTTCCGGAGTTTGGGGGCTATGTGCCGGTGTTTATACCTTGCATATAGCAGATATGGTTTGGGTGAAAAAACAAGAAAATATGTTCATATTACATCCTATGATTACATTTAAGATAGGGATTTTGTCTCTTGTTATATTGTTAATCAGCGGAGTGTTGGCAGGAATAATACCAGCAATGAGAGCTTTGAATATTAAAGCGATCGATGCTATTAGAGAAGAGTAAAAAAACAAATTAGACCCTATTTATTTATGAGAAAAGTAGGCCGAATTATAATATTTTCCATATTACTGATTATAGTTCTTGTAACTTTCAAATTCTTATGGGATGAATCTCGCATGGAAATCTTATCCTACGATATTATTACACCTAAATTAGGTACTGTGGAAAACACGGTTGTAGCTACCGGTAATATAGAACCTCGGAATAAGATATTAATTAAACCTCAAATATCGGGGATTATTAATAATGTGAAAAAAGAAGCCGGCGAAAGTATTCAGAAAGGAGAGATTATTGCTAATGTAAAGGTTACAACAGAAATGGGTGAATTAAACGCCGCGGAATCCAGATTAAGGATTGCTGAAATAAACTTGAGTCAGATAGAGATAGACTTCGCACGTCAACAGATGTTGTACAGGAACGAAGTAATATCCAGGAATGAATTTGAGTTATCCGAAGCCTCTTACCGGAAAGCACTAGAAGAACAGAGAAATGCCAAAGATGCATTGGATATTGTAAATTATGGTGTTGCTAAAAGATTTTCCGGGATAAGTAATACTCAAATACGATCTACTACTTCTGGTACTATACTGAATCTTCCTATTAAAGAGGGAGATTATGTTATTCAGTCTAATGTTTTTAATGAAGGTACAACCATAGCTTCCGTAGCTGATATGACCGATCTGATATTTAAGGGAAATGTTGACGAGACTGAAGTTCACTTACTCAAAAATAATATGCCTGTAAAAATAAGGATAGGAGCTATCAGTAATAAAGTGTTCAGGGCCTATATCGAATATATTGCACCGGAAGGAAAAATAGAAAACGGAACTGTATTATATGAAATTAAAGCAGCTCTGCATACTCCCGATTCTATTCTGATCAGGGCAGACTATAGTGCAAATGCCGAAGTCCTTATCAAACGAGTCAGAAATGTTATTATAATTCCCGAAGCATCTGTGGAATTCATCGAAAATAAGACATTCGTTTATGTTCTGAAATCTCAGGGAAAGGAACAGATTTTTGAAAAAAGACGAGTAAAGGTGGGATTGTCGGACGGCGTTTATATTGAAATTATAAAAGGGATATCACTAGAAGAAAAAGTAAGAGGACTTCAATTAGATTAATCATATGAAAATATACCTATATTTGATATTGTCCCTTTTCCTGATATATCCGGTAGAAGAAGTGCTTGCGCAAACTGATAATTCGGTTGGAAGAGGAAATAGAAGTGTAAATACCCGGTCCCGAAATAATTATAAGAGATGGACATTGGAAGAGTGTATTCAATATGCCATTGAACATAATATAAGTATACAACGATTAAAGGTTCAACGGAAAGTGGCAGAAGTTCAACAGAATACTGCCGAAAACAGCCGCTTGCCGGATATTAATGCGGCAATCATTCAGGATTGGAGTTTCGGACGCTCACAATCCTATCCGGATTTGGATGAATCTTTATCAAAAACAGTACTGGGGGCAAGTAGTTCAATTCCTATTTTCACAGGTTTTCGTATCCCGAATGAAATAGCGCGGACAAAATTAGAATTGGAAGCGGCTACCCAAAACCTGGAAAAAGCAAAAGATAATCTCTCTATTAATATTACATCTTTATTTTTACAGGTGTTGTTCAACAAAGAACTTGTAAAGATAAATGAAGAACATTTGGCGTTGACGCAAATCCAGTTGAGGAAAACAGCGCTCCTGAATGAGGCCGGAAGTGTACCTTCCGTCAACCTGTATGATATGGAAGCACAGTTGGCCAAAGATAGAGTAGCAATAATTGAGGCACAAAACAATTTGGAATTGGCTTTGCTTGATTTAGCACAGGTCCTTGAACTGGAACGCGAAAGCCAGTTTGATGTAAAAGCACCCCTATTCAGTGAGAGGCTAATAGAGGATATGTTTCGTAAGATACAACCGACACAATTGATTTTCGAGAACGCAGTTGGTAGTAAGCCCGTAGTAAAAGAGCAGGAATATAGAATAGCAAGCGCTGAAAAAGCGCTGAAAGTAGCACAAGCCGATTACATGCCCAACCTAAGCCTTGTCTTTGAATGGGGAACCGGTTACCTTTATAAATACAATGCTAAAGACATCATTAACCCGTCAACTAATCAGTTGATAAAAGCAAACGAGTCTTTTGGAGATCAGTTGAAAAATAATGATTATATGCTGATTGGATTGAGGCTAAGTATTCCGGTTTTTAACCGCTTTGCAACGCGCAATAAAGTACGCTTTGCAAAATTAGATATACAAGACAGGCAATTGATGCTGGAAGATACAAAGAAAACGCTCTACAAAGAAATTCAAACCGCACATAAGAATGCCGTTGCCGCACATGAGAAATACAAGGCGTCGAACGATGCGGTAAAGTTTACTTCCGAATCGTTCCGGCATGCACAAATTCGTTATGAGCAGGCCAAATTAACGCCATTCGAATATGATGAAGTAAAAACAAGGCTTTTGAAAAGCCAATCGGAACAGATACAAGCCAAATATGATTACATCCTGCGGACAAAAATCCTGGACTTTTATGATGGGATTCCCATTAAATTTTAACGAATGAAACAAATACTCGAACTACGGGATAAAAAAATTCAGCCACTTTTTTGGCAATATACCTTGCCTTCTGTAGCCGGAACGCTTACATTAGCTATTTATTATATCATCGATAGCGTCTTTATCGGATATGGCCCTGGTTTAGGAGACCATGCCATTGGAGCCCTCGGCGTCCTTTTACCCATTATGAACCTGTTGGCTGCATTAGGTACATTGATAGGAGTTGGTACGTCAAGCCGTATTTCTATCTACCTTGGCCTCGATAATAAAGAAATGGTCGTGCAGGTAATGGGCACATCGCTTCTCTTTACCTTCGTTATATCCATTATTCCTATTATTGCTACGTATGTGTTTATGGAACCTCTCCTTTATTGGATGGGAGCTACGGAGGAGACCTATCATTTTGCCAAAGATTTTCTCATCTGTTTTTTACCGGCCAGCTTGTTTCTGAATATGGGTACTACCTTTATTAATATTGTAAAAGCAATCGGATTCCCTAAGAAATCAATGTATATAATGGCTAGTAGTGTAGTATTTAATTTTATCTTAGCGCCTCTCTTTATCTTTGTTTTCAAATGGGGGATGAAAGGAGCCGGAGGCGCCACCCTTCTGTCTACTATACTTTCTGCCTGTATCATAATCCCTTATTTTAGTAGAGAAAGTAGCTTTTTCCCTATTAAGATACAGAATCTGAGACTACGCGCTAGAATACTTTTTCAGATCGTGAATATAGGATTCGCTCCCTTTCTGATTACGGCTATGACTTCGCTCATTGTCTTTTTTACCAACACGCAACTTATTGCCTACAGTACGGCTGTTTCTTTAGAAGGATATATTATGGCCAGCCGGTTTCATTATGTGTATATTATGATCTTTATAGGGATATCGCAAGGGATACAGCCAATTATCGGATATAATTTTGGGGCGCGAAACTATACACGGATGTTCCAAACACTTTATTATGCGTTCAGAGTGGCTTTTGGAATTGGTGTTGTTGCTTTGTTATTAGGTATATTTGCTTCAAAAGAGATGGTGCAGATATTTAATCCGAACCCGGAATTAATTGAAGAAGCTTCAAAGGCACTCTTTGTCTTGACCGTAACATTACCTTTAGCCGGTTGTCAATTGTTGATGGGTGGATTTTTCCAGCATATTGGAATTGCCGTTAAATCGGCTGCTTTAAGCGTAATCAGGCTTATGTTTTTCATTCCGTTAATCTATTTATTGCCTTTATGCTGGGGGGTAAACGGGGTATGGGGCAGCCTTCCCCTGTC
>JAISDJ010000011.1 GCA_031264865.1 Tannerellaceae bacterium
CTGTCCTCAAAAGTGGAAAACCATATACTGTAAGCAGGGTATCATGAAAACTATAAAGATTCAAAATAATCAAGTGACTGTAATAGAAAATCTTGCAGCTTAGTCTGCTTCGTGGAGAAGACAGCGCTTATCTATAAGAATTGAAGTAAGGAGATGTAGCAGTTTTTATCTGTCTACTGATAGAAGGTTATTTTTATAGTCTTAAAAAAACGGATATAGATAAACCTTATGGGTTTTCTTAGCCATGAGGCGATTCCTGTAACAATGAAAAAAGAGGATGAACAAAATCATCCTCTCTGATATCGTTACAGTGCAACGCGGGATATTTATTGCTGGCAGGTTGCTCCCCAGCAGAGCCTGTTTCCTCTTCAATATCCTGATATAAAGATATGTCTTTTTGTTATAATGAAAAAATAATACTCTTTTTGTTTGGTTTACAACATAGAAGATTTTGACCTACATATGAAAGAGTGTGAAGATATATGGATGCATATTACATGGACAGGAAGATTAAATAAGAGTAAACTATATAGCATCTATTCAATTGCAGATATAGGTATTTTACCATCTTTAGCAGAACAATGTAGCTATGTTGCTATTGAGATGATGATGCATGGTATGCCACTGATAGCTAGCACATCCACAGGTTTGAATGAAATGATAGAAGAAGGTTATAATGGCCTACATATACCAATAGAAGAGTCTCTGGATGAACAGAATATCAACACAACATTACTTGCAGAAAAAATTATATATTTGCTTCAAAATCCTGAAGAACGAAAGCGCATGGGGGTAAATTCGCGAAGAAGATATGAAACATTATATACTTCAGAAATAATGGGGAGAGAGATGTTAAATGTTTATCATTCTGTACTAAAAAAAATTAGGTAACTCTTTTGCTATATTCAGTTATTATTTACCTAATCACTTCTTATATAGATATGATTACGAAAAACAACAACAAAATATGAATCTTGTGAAGAAGATTGTAATATGTTAATATTTAGCATGATTTAGGATTATCCTAATAAAACAACTGAAAAAGGATATGAAATATGAGTAAAATCGCACTATTTACACTTGCTGTTGGCGAAAATTCGGCTTATATTAATGCTGTTAAGCGTTATAGTTCTTATAATAAAGTCTGTTTGGAACAATATGCCAATCTGGATTATTGCCTGTTAACGGACAGAGAAGAAGATATAGAAGGACTCATTCATATTCCTTGTCCTACGAATATTTGGCCTTTTGCGGCATTGCTGAAAAATAACTATATCACAGATTATCTGAATGTTCATAATAAATGGGATGAATATACCCATATCTTTTTTATTGATGCGGATTTTGGGATTGGCGATACATATGATTTCTTGCAGCATGAATTTATATTCCTTTCTCCTTATTGGAATAGTAAAATAGCTGGAGGTTTTTATGGTGGAAAAACAGAATGGTTTAAGCGCTTATGCTTATCTTTTTATGAAGAAATTAAATATATTTATAATAAGAAACTTCCTGTTCCTTTAAATCTGGATGAGTTTTATCTAGAATTATTCTATAATCAGTATCATAAATATATTTATTTAATTCAAATGAAAAGAAGAATTAATACGCATGTTTTTTATGATAATGAAGATATAGAAGGAATTATAAAAAAACATGGTAAAAAATTGTTTTTACATCCGTGTAAGTCAGAAGGCCGTGCTAACAAAACAATCGTTCTGGACAGCTATAATGAAGAACAAGAATGTACTGTAAATCTGGGAAAAGGGTATATTTTTAATAATCTAACTTATGATTTTGGCCGTCTTTTGAAAATGGAAGAAAAACGATATCGCATCTTATGGAGTAAATATCCGGAAAAAAGAGAGGTGCTGGATATCACGACTAATAAAATTTATAGACAAAATGCCATGAGGGATACCACTGACCTATCTCCAGTCATAAGTATAATCATGCCAATATATTAATGTAAGTTTATTTTTTTTGAAAGAAGCCGTTGAGAGTATTCTAAATCAAATGTACAAAGATTTTGAACTAATCATAATTAATGATGGTTCGACAGAGATGGACGGGATAAACTGGCTTAAAGATTGTCCTGATCCACGTATCAGGCTAATTGACAATTCACATGATTTTATCAAAACATTAAATAAGGGGATAAAAGTAGCTAAAGGCAAGTATATTGTCCGGATGGATGCGGATGATATTATGCTACCCAACCGTTTACAACAGCAATATGAATTTATGGAAAATCATATAGAAGTTGACGTTTGCGGCAGTTGGATGGAGTTCTTTGGTACAACTAATGGGACTATGACAAATCCGATCACGCATGAACAGATTATTGCTTCAATGTTATCCTCTAATCCACTATTTCATCCAACAGTAATCATCAGAAAAAAATCATTGAAAGAAAAAGGTGTAAGTAGTTATAAAGAAGGGTATATTTATGCTGAAGATTATAAATTATGGACTGATATGGCCACAAAGGAATACCGTTTTGCAAATATCCCTGAAGTATTATTAAAATACAGAACTTCAGATAAACAGGTGACGCACCTGTATAAAACCGAAATGTTAACATCTTCAATAAAAATTCAACATGAATATTTAGAATGGGTAATGGAATATGTTACTGAGAAAAAAACAGAAATAGAGCCGATATTAAATACATTAATAGAGGCTGTTAATAATGAAGCATTAAGCATAAAAAATCTGACAGATATTGTTTATTCTATTTTTCTTGAGATGTTGCAATTAGAAAAATAATTAACACTGAATCAATTCACATGATTAGAAATTTCTTTATTATCTTCAATTAGTCACCATGGACTGCGGACCCGACCTGTCTACGCATGATTGTGAAGCATTACGGGTGTGGCTATACTTGCTGGCTCTCCATGAGCGCTCATTTATTACACGAAGGAGGTATCGATGTTGGGGATCAGTGATACGGCAGAATCAATTGGCTTTCGCACTTCGGGGATGTGTATTATGGTTGAGCAGTTGAAAAAGAAGGCGGTTTTACCTTGCATTTTGTATTGGAATCAAAGCCATTTTGTAGTATTGTATAAGGTCAAAGAGGGATAAGTTCTATATCGCAGATACTGCCTATAAAAAGATTGTTTTTAATGACGAGGAATTTAAACGTTGCTGGCTGAGTACAAAGTCGGAAGGAGTAGATACAGGAACGGCTTTGCTGCTGGAACGGGATCCAGAGTTTTATGACGGGAAGTAGGGGTGAGGAATTTTAGCTTCTTTTTCCATTATACCCGTTCGTACCAAAAAGAATTACTGGAATTGATTCTCGGTATGGTTACCACCAGTATCCAGCAACTGATCCTGCCTTTCCTGACGCAAAGTCTTGTGGATACCAGTATCCTGGACAGTAACCTGAGCTTTATTACATTAATTTAACGTGAGTTCGATATAACTATAAGAACAGCATCAGTTGTTTATCATCAATAAAATCAACATTAATAGAGGGTTTCTTTGGCAAGAAACTGTATGCCAAAAGATCAGCTATCAGGTTCGTAATGAAGATTGATACGATTATCAGCCAGCATCTCTTCAAGCGAGTAATCTGTATAAGCAGAATCAGCCAACAGGTTACTATCTTCGGGCAGATTAACCGGCATTTGCTTAATGCCATCGATATCATGTACTTTGCCAGTTGTGAAAGTAAATTTTATAGGAATACCATTGGATGTACCTATCATATGAACGTTTTTTTGTTCCACACTGATACGCTTATTCCGAACCCAGATAGTTATTCTTCAACTACTTTCCTGTCTGTTTTTTTATAAAAAATAACACTTCTATGGGCTAAAACTTTAGGTAAATTAAAGAACGAAGAAAATTTATTCAACGATAATGAAGTAAAATCAGATAATCTTTATTATATTTGCGTTCAAATTAAACGTTCATTTATTTTATTTAAATATTTTATGATAAATCGAGTTATACAGAATTATTGATCTATTAACCTGAATTTTTATGCGAATTACCTATTTAAAAAGAGCATGTAAAATAATTACATGTTTGCTGGGAAGCATACTGCTGTTCCCGGCGGTTGCCTTCGCTCAACAGATGCGAGTATCGGGCAGCGTGGTTGATCAAACAACAGGTGAGCCTATTATCGGCGCTAATGTAGTGGTGAAAGGCACTACAAACGGCACGATTACAAACCTAGACGGAGCGTTTTCTTTAGACGTCGCTTCCGAAGCTACAACAACATTAGTGATTTCGTACGTAGGATACGTAAATCAAGAAGTCAGAGCGGTGTCTTCGCCCATGCGTATACTTCTTAAAGAAGATTCACAAGCGCTGGAAGAAGTCGTTATCGTTGGCTATGGCAGTCAGAAAAAAATTAACCTATCGGGAGCGGTTGCCCAAATTGACAGCAAGGCGTTGGAAAGCCGGCCTGTCCAGAACGTTTCATCAGCTCTCCAAGGCTTGATGTCTGGCGTTACGGTGCAATCCGGACAAGGACGTCCCGGACAAGACGGAGCAACGATCCGTATCCGCGGTGTCGGGACGCTTAACAATGCAAGTCCCTACATCCTGATCGACGGAATAGAGAGTGGCACACTGAACGCTCTTGACCCGAACGACGTAGAAAGCATCTCTGTGCTCAAAGACGCTTCCTCGGCGGCTATCTATGGATCTAAGGCGTCAAACGGAGTTATTCTCGTTACAACCAAACGTGGAAAAACAGGAGAGCCTCGCATCAGTTACAATGGTTATGTAGGTGTTCAAACGCCCACGCAAATGATCGAGCGACTCAGTTCTTACGATTACGCCCGCCTGCTTAACCAGGCGCTTGTGGAAGATGGCAAACCCGAACGCTGGTCGGCCGAAGACATACAGAAGTTCAAAGACGGCACAGACCCTTACGGACATCCCAACACCGACTGGTACGACTTGGCATATAAGAACGGATTACAGCATCAACACAACGTAAACGTAAGTGGGGGTACTGAAAAGGTAAGTTATATGGCTTCAGCTGGATATCTCCAACAGGAAGGCATACTGCCAAACGCCGAAAGACAACAGTTCAGCGGACGTACAAACCTGGATATTAAGATTTCCGATCGCTTAAAGTTGAGAGCCAACATGGCTTATATAAAGAATGATTATAAAGATCCCACTAACAGCTTTGTCGGAGGAGGATCAGACCAGATCATCCGTCAGTTGAATATCATTGCACCATGGATTCCGAACAAGACGGAAGACGGATACTACGGAACCGTGTCTGACGGAAATCCGATTGCCTGGCTCGACATCGATCAAACAGTAGACCGCTACAATCAGAACTTCTCCGGTATACTTGCCGCCGATTACAAATTGTTCGACGGAATGACTGCTACCCTTCAGGGAGCTTATATAAGTAATATCCAGCGCTACAAAAGCTTTCAGAAAGAGATACAGTACAACCCGAACAAATATCACGGGCCAAACAGTCTTGACGACCAGTATTTTCTTTGGAATCGTACCAACTTTGATGCCTTGTTGAACTATGACAAACAATTCGGTTTGCATAATGTAAAGGTATTGCTGGGTTGGCATACAGAAAAGTACAACTACATAGAGAACAAGATGAACCGCAAGAGTTTCCCGAACAACGAGTTGACTGATCTCAACGCCGGGACCACCTCTACACAAACCAATTCGGGATATACCCGCGAATTGTCAATGCTATCAGGATTCGGACGCATCAACTACGACTATGCAGGTCGCTACCTGTTTGAAGCCAACTTCCGGGCCGATGCATCCTCACGCTTCGCACCAGGCAACCGCTGGGGATACTTTCCTTCTTTCTCGGCCGCGTGGCGCATTAGCGAGGAAGGTTTCATGGAAAACACCAAGGACTGGCTCGACAATCTGAAAATACGTGCTTCATGGGGATTGCTGGGGAATCAGGACGCGCTTAATTCAAACAACGAGAACGATTTTTATCCTTATCTGAATACGTACAACTTAGACGCTTCCTATCCCTTTGGCGGAACACTGTATAGCGGATATTATCAAAAAACATTCCGCATCGAAACCATCTCTTGGGAAAAGGCGCGTACGATAGGCCTTGGCTTAGACTTTGCCATTTTCGATCACATAGACGCCTCAATCGATTACTATGATCGCAAAACAACCGGAGTCATCATGGAAGTGCCCTCGCCCGAAGAGTTTGCCCTTGGCAATTACCGCGACAATGTAGGTGAGATGCAAAACAAGGGAATAGAGATAAGCGCAGGCTACGCCAACAAGTGGGGCGACTGGAGCTTTTCTGCCAGAGGTAACTTCTCGTACAACAAGAATGAAATCCTAAAACTTGGAGGCTCTGGCCGTATCATCGATGGTAATTCCGTGAACTACGAGGGACATGCCATCTCTTCTTTCTATGTTTACCAGGCCGATGGATTCTTCCAGTCGCAGGATGAAGCCGACGCTTTCACGGCAAAATACAATCGGGAAACAGGAACTACTATGTTTTCTCGTCCGTTCAAAGCCGGTGACATCAAATATGTAGACGTAAATGGAGACGGCAAAATTGATGACAAAGACCGCGTGGTTACCAATTCAACCAATCCTGCTTATATCTTCGGTCTCAACCTAACGGGAAGCTACAAGCAATTCGACCTCTCGCTTATATTCTCGGGAGCGGCCAAAATGGGACGTATCTTCAGTCAGGAGGCCTACGGCGCTTTCCGTGGAGACGCCTCGCACCCCGCTTCTGTATGGCTCGACGCCTGGAGCGAAGATAATAAAGACGGCAAAATGCCGCGTATCTGGAACGACGTAAACTCAAACAGCTACCCGCAAAACGTGATGTCTACCTTCTGGGTACAGAACACAAGCTACCTGCGCCTCAAGAACCTGCAATTAGGATATACCTTCCCCTCGAAACTCATCAAGGGTGCCGGACTGTCCGGGCTGCGTGTATATTATTCAACAGAGAACCTGTTTACGATAGACTCCATGTTACTGAGCCTCGACCCGGAAACATCCAGCGACCGCGCTTCGTCGTTTCCTCTGATAAAGACTCATTCCTTTGGAGTAAATCTGACATTTTAAATTAAAAATATGCTAAAATGATATGATTATGAAAAAGAACATTCTTATTTATTGCAGCGCAATCATGATGCTCTGCAGTTCATGTTCCGACTTTCTGGATACTTACCCCTACGACTCTCTGTCGCCCGCCACTACGTGGAAAACGGAAAGCGACGCCGAAAAATTCCTTATCGGCTGTTACGACGGATGGATATGGGGTGAAGGGTTTTTCTATTGGGATTGCGCTTCCGATATAGGATTCAGCTACCATACACACGAAGGGTGGCGAGTGATAGGCAATGGGACGCTGACAGCCTCCAACCCTGGAAGTTCTTCATATAGCTATAAGATAATCCGCCGATGCCTCACCCTGTTGGATAATATCGACCAGATAACTTTTGCCGATGAGAAAAAGAAGAAAGATATCATCGCCCAGGCAAAGGTGATACTGGCATATGATTATTTCAAGATGAATTACTGGTATGGCGGAGTTCCCATCATCTCGTCTTTCAAAGATGCCGAAGAAGCCAAAGTGCCTCGTAATACGGAAGAAGAAGTCAAGAAATACATATACGACCAGATAGACGCGGCCATTGTTGATATCAACGACAGCCCGGCAGCCCGGGGACGAGTAGCCAAAGGCGCAGCCTTAGCCCTCAAAATGCGTTCAGCGCTTTACTGGGGCGACTACCAACGTTCGATGGATGCCGCAAAAGCGATCCGCGACCTTGGCCTATACGAACTTGATCCTGACTATGCTAATATGTTTACCCTGGCAGGAGTTGATTCTAAAGAAATCATCCTGTCTGTACAGCATCTGAAAAATTTAAAGAATGAATGGATCGTTACCGTGGCTAATAATGCCGATGGTGGCTGGTCGTCGATGGTTCCTACGCAAAATCTTGTCGATATGTATGAAATGCAAGACGGCCTTACAAAAGAGGAGTCATCCGCATACGACCCGACGCACCCCTTCAAGGGAAGAGACCCGCGAATGGCCATGACAGTACTCTATCCCGGCTGCGAATGGCAAGGCGGCGTATTTAATACATTAGACGAAGCGTTACCCAATGGTTCCAAAAATCCAAATTATCCGGCGGCTGCCGACAATGCCTCGAAAACAGCCCTTACGTGGTCGAAGTATGTTGCTCCGCTTGATCAGTACGGAGGAGATCTTTACAGCACCAGTACCTCGCAAATCGTATTCCGCTACGCAGAAGTGCTGCTAACCATTGCGGAGACTTCGAACGAGTTGTCGGGCCCTTCTAGTGAAGTGTATGACGCTCTCGATGTTGTGCGCCAGCGTGCCGGAATGCCGAATGTAGACCGTGTAAAATACGACTCCAAAGAGACGCTTCGCGAACTTATACGCCGCGAACGCTCCATTGAACTTGCCGGCGAAGGACATCGTCGTGCCGACCTTATGCGCTGGAAAGACGCAAGCGGCAAGATGCTGGCGGAAACTATATTGAATGCTCCCTTGACGCGCGTTGTGGGAACAGTCAATTATAACGAGCCGGATCCTGATGCCAGGGCAACCGTCAACGTGAGCGAACAGGCAACGGTAGGCAAGATTGAAGACCGTAAGTTTGCTGCGTACAACCGTTATCTGCCATTACCGCAAGCAGCTATGGATAAAAATCCAAAGCTCGAACAAAATCCGGGGTATTAAACCAAAGATATTAAAATGGAAAAATAAAAAACAGGCGGCCTGTCATGGTCGCCTGTTTCTTTTTATGGGCTTACTCACTTTTTATCACCTCAGCAGGGTTACTGTTAGCCGCTTTCAGCACTTGCCCTAACACAGTAAACAGAACCACAACGACTACTACAGCAATTATCCCAGCCAGCAACCACCACGGGATGTTCGTACGGTAGACATATCCTTGCAGCCAGCGGCTCATGGCAAAGTAAGCAAGCGGAAGCGAAACGGTGCCGGCCAGTATCACCAACACAATGTATTCGCGGAAAAACAGGCGGACAATTGTACCGGCACCAGCGCCGGCTACCTTGCGGATGGCTATTTCCTTACGGCGGCGCTGAGTGGAATCAGTGGCTACAGCATAGATACCGAATAGCGAAATAAGCAAGCAGACCGTGGCCAATACGGAAAACATTTTCAAACCGGTTTGTTCGGATTGATTGAGGTGGCTGTACAACTCATCTACCGGCGTCAGGCGAACGCCTGCCATCGTAGCATCAATATCAGGAAGAATAGCCTTGATTCGCCCTATTGCTTCTTGCTCCTGGCCTGGCATAACGTGGATATACAGAATATTGTCCGAAACAAACTCATTTCGTGAAGACTGTTTGAAGATAGTCGGCTGAATGCGGCTGCGAAGCGACAGGGTATGGAAATCTTTCACCACGCCCACTATTTCGTATTCTTCTATATAATCAGGATCACTCATAAAAACAGACATTCGGATCATGGTTCCTACCGGTTCGCTAAGCCCCATTACCCGGACGGCTTCCTCGTTGAGAACGATTTTATTCCCTTCCGCTTCGTTCCACCATCCTCCCATAAGCATGTTTAATCTGAAGGTTTCGGCAAACCGATTGTCGGTGGGGATAACATTGAAAGCTGGCTTTTCATAGAACGGTTTTCCCGGCCATTCTACTAACGTGACTATTTCTTCCGGATTAACGTTGTGCCGTGGCTCGAAAGTGGTTGTAGTGACGTCTATTATTTGCGGGATGGCCTCAAGTTCGTGTATCAGAGCTGTCTGCATGCTCTTTTGTATCCAGGGAAGCAAACCAGACAATTGTATAACGCCACTACGGTCGAATCCCAAATCTTTGTGGTTGACAAAACGCATTTGCATCATAACTACCAATGTGGAAATAATGAACACGACACTGACGGCGAGTTGCAAGGTGACGGCTACACGCCGCAAAACCGGTTGCCCGGCTGTTTTTCTTTCCGATAGAGGGCGCATAACCAAATGACTCAAGCGCCAAAACAGCATAAAACCAATGAACAGCATCAACACTATCGTGCCTGCTCCGCAAATGGCATACAGAGACATCAATTGCGACACGCCCATCTCAATATCCAACAGTCTGGAAAATGCGGGGTGGGCAATAAGGACACAGAAAAAGGATAGCAGTAGCGCCAAGAGGATGGCACAAGCCAATTCGAACATCATCTGCTGAATGAGTTGTCCGCCTGAAGCCCCATGTACCTTACGCAAACGCAGCTCGCGGATACGTTGGCGGAAAAGGTCGAGATACAAATTCAGGAAGTTGAATACGGAGCTAAGTAGCAACAGTATCCCGAAGGCGACGAACAGTCGTATGAAATCCAGTGTAAACATCAGGTTGGCGTTTAGCTGGTGGCGAACGTGGCTTACGGGCATCATACGTAGCTCGATATCGGTGTTTACTTCCAATCGCGAGGTATAATCGCGCAGTTGTCCGGCCAACTCGTTCACATCTGCACGAGGATGCAGCTTTACGTACGCCTGCGTATTAAAGAGACTCCAGAACATCTTATCTGCGTCGCCGGGTGGCATTCTGTAATAAATGATGGCATCAAAGGGCAGGTTGCTGTTGGGAGGCGGGTCTTTTACCACGGCCGTAACCGTATAAGGCGACTCAAAAAAGTAATACAGGCTTTGTACTTGTCGTCCGACGGCTTTTTCCACATCTCCAAACAGACGTATGGCCATCGTTTCCGTAAGAATTATATTGCTCCTAATTTCCAACGGATGCTGCGTATCACCACTAACAAACGCCTGCGGAAAAACACTGAAAAAGGTATTGTCGGTAAGCAGCGTGCGCAACCGGATGTATGGTGTTCCCTCAGCACTGCAAGCATTTATCTCGGGATAAAAACCGGTAGAGGCTTCCGTTGCCGGAAACTGTTCACGCAGCAGCCATACTAAAGGTTCCTGCACCATTTCGTTCACCTTGCCCGACTGTTTTTCCACAGCATAAACGCGGTAAATTTGCTCCGCATCGGGATAAAAACCATCGTACGACGTTTCGTAGCGCATCCAGTAAAGTGCAGGAACAAAACAAGCAAGGCCGAATGCAAGACTGAAGATACCGGTAAACGACTGCGTTTTATATTTCCATAAATTGCGGAAAGTGATTTTGAAATAATGTGTTATCATGGTCATTCAATGATGTATCAACAGATAGAGGCTTATTCGCTTTTTACCACCTCCGCGGGATTACTGTTTGCCGCCCTCAACACTTGCCCCAGTACGGTGAGCAGAACTACTGTAGCTACTCCTGTAATCACTCCTATCGGCAACCACCAGGGAATGTTCGTACGATAGGCATATCCTTGCAGCCAGCGGCTCATAGCAAGGTAGGCAAACGGAAGTGCTACGGCACCGGCCAGTATCACCAACACAATGTATTCACGGAAAAACAGGCGGATAATTGTACCGGCACCAGCGCCGGCTACCTTGCGGATGGCTATTTCCTTACGGCGGCGCTGCGTGGAGGCAGTGGCTACGGCATAAACACCAAACAACGAAATCAGCAGGCAAAATATCGCTAATATGGAAAATAGTTGCAAACCGGCCTGTTCGGAATAATTCAGGCGATCGTACAATTTGACAAGCGTTGTCAGTTGAACATCGCCAATTCCGGAAAGTACCGCGTTTATTCGTTGTATCGTCTCTTGCTCCTGGCCGGCTCCGGCACGGATATACAGGATGTCTATCGGATATAGAGATGTAAAAAAGATTGTCGGAAGGATGCGACTGCGAAGCGACGAGGTGTGAAAATCATTTACTACGCCCACTACAGTGTATTCTTGCATAACCGTATTGAAGGGCATGCGGATAATAGTGCCTACAGGTTCATTAAGTCCCATCACTCGGACAGCTTCCTCGTTGAGAACGATTTGATTCTTTCCAAGTTCGTTCAACCATTCTCCCATAAGCATTTTTAATCCGAATGTTTCGGCAAATCGACTGTCGGTGGGGATTCGTTGGAAAACAGGATTTTCGGATAGCTGCTTTCCCGGCCATTCCACTTTAATGGGCACGCTTGAAATTTGAGCGTTGTATTGGGGTTCAAAATAGGCAAATGTGAAGCTTTCTATCTGCGGCATGGCTGTAATTTCGTACATCAGGGCTTCCGCTTTATCTCCTGGAACAGAAGATATGCCGGCTACATGTATGACTCTGGAACTGTCGAATCCCAAATCTTTGTGATTGACAAAACGCATTTGCATCACCACCACCAATGTAGCAACAATAAACACAATACTGACAGCGAGTTGTAAGGTAACAGCCATACGCCGTAATGTCGATTGGCCGGTTATTTTTCTTTCCGGCTGAGGGCGCATGGCCAACCGGCTCAACCGCCAAAACAGCATAAAACCGATAAACAGCATTAGCATCATCACGCCTGTTCCGCAAACAGCAAACAAAGACATCAACTGCGGCATCCCCATCCCAATATCCAACAGCCCGGAAAAGGCGGGGCGGGCGATGATGACAAAGAAAAAGGCCGGCAGCAATGCCAGAAAGACAGCACAAGCCAACTCAAACATCATCTGCTGAATAAGTTGACGGCCTGAAGCTCCATGCACCGTACGCAGGCACAATTCGCGGATGCGCTGACGAAAGAGGTCAAGATACAGGTTCAGGAAATTAAATATCGCACTAAACATCAACAGTATACTTGCAACAACGAGCAGCCGTATAAAATTCAACGTAAATGGAACGTCTGCATTTAATCGGTAGCGGACATCGCCCACAGGCATTATCTGTAACTCAAAATCGGTGTTCGTACCCAACTGCGAGGTAAAATTGCGCAGTTGTTCTGTAAGTTCGCCAACGTCCGTGCCGGGAGGAAGCTTTACGTACATTTGCAGGGTAGCCAATGTCCATACCTGTTCCACAGACCTTTCGACGAAAGACTTAGTTAATGCAAACTGCTCATTATAAACAAACGCATCAAATGGTACATTCGTATTAGGCGGCGGGTCTTTCACCACGGCGGTAACTGTATAGGGTGGAAACCTAACGAATAATGTACTTTTTATCGTCTGCCCAATGGCCTTTTCCACATCCCCAAACAATCCCACGGCGACTGATTCCGTAAGGACAATACTGTTGAAAACTTGTAATGTTTGCTGTGCGCCGCCACTGACAAACACCTGTGGAAAAACATGTAAAAAAGCGCTGTCTGTAAAAATCGTACGTAACCGGATATGCTGTACTTCCCCGGAGCTACAATGATCTTGCTCGACAAAAAAAACAGTAGAGGCTTGCATGGCCGGAAACTGCTCATGTAGCTTTCTTTCCAGAATTCCCGAAACAAGCTCGTTCACCTTGCCCGACTGTTTATCCACAGAATAGACACGGTAAATTTGCTCTGCATCGGGATAAAAACCATCGTACGACGTTTCGTAACGCATCCAGTAAAGTGCAGGAACAAAACAGACAAGGCCGAATGCCAGACTGAAGATACCGGTAAGCGACTGCGTTTTGTATTTCCACAGATTGCGGAAAGTGATTTTAAAATAATGTGTTATCATGGTCATTCCAATTCTTATCTTTTATATAGAGACCAAATATCTGCAAATTCCATAAATGGAGTAAAAAAAACATTATGATGTCTTTACCAAACCATTATATAGTTTTCAGAAAACTATTATAGTGCTTTTACAAAAGCATCATTATGACTTACCAAAGACATTATGATGCTTTTTATAAACGCTTTTTAATGGACTGGGGGAAACACTCTTATGCTTTTTCCCTTTTTAAATTTTAAACAGGCTATTAGTCACTATTGTACATATGAAGAGATGTGCTATTTAAATGAAAATAAAATTATTAATTCGAACTCTTCAGTATATCACAATTATTTAAATAATGAAAACTCAAATCCTATAATTATTTTGCACTATATAAAATAAGCTCGTTATATATATGGGACATGTTTAACAATCTAATTTTTAAGATTCTATTTAAATTTTATAGAAATAAACGAATAAAAGGTTTCCGTATCTTCTGAATAGATATTTTCTTTGAAGTGACTAAACTAAAAAAGAAATGTATCAAACAGACTTGACGGAAACCCTTTATTCGTTTATTTCTATAAAATTTAAACAGGCTCTAAGACAATGAATATTTGTTATTTTTGTAACTAAAGTCGTTCTTTGTATCTATGCAAAACAGAGTGAAAAGCAGAGGTTCGCTGGTTTCCAAACCGTTACCTGACAGGAATTTCACCCAATATAACTTGCATTTTCAGTCGAGAATGGGAGTTGCGATGTTTAGGAGTTGAAGTTGGCGTTATTTCGTTTGGCATAATGAAAAATATTCAGGCATTTACTTGCATATCGACTAAAAATGTTCTTACTTTGCATCCGCTTTACGTAATCTCTGTCGGGAAAAGGTAGCCCGTTATATTGCGTTTTGTTTTAAAATAATATATAAAAAGCTATAACACAATGGATTTAATTAAAATTGCAGAAGAAGCGTTTGCTACCAAAAAGGAACTTCCTTCGTTTAGAAGCGGCGATACGGTTACTGTAGCTTACCGTATCAAAGAAGGTAACAAAGAACGTATCCAGCAGTATAGAGGTGTAGTTATACGCATCTCAGGACATGGTGACAAAAAACGCTTTACTGTACGTAAAATGTCAGAAAACATAGGTGTTGAAAGGATTTTTCCGATAGAATCTCCATTCATCGAAAGTATCACCATTAACAAATATGGTAAAGTTCGCAGAGCTAAATTGTATTACTTGCGTGCACTTACCGGTAAAAAAGCAAGAATCAAAGAAAGAAGAGTATAAATTCTTCGGTTCTTATTGCCATACTAAAAGCCATCTGATAACCGGGTGGCTTTTTTCTTAAAAGTTTAACTTTATTATAACACAAAGAATTATGTTGAAGACTATCTTGTCTATTTCGGGAAAAGCCGGTTTATTCAAACTGGTTTCCCAAGGAAAAAACATGCTGATTGTAGAATCGTTAGCCGAAAAGAAAAGGATTCCTGTTTATGCAAAGGATAAAGTAATTTCGTTAGGCGACATTGCCATCTATACGGATGACGACGAAATACCCCTTCATAAAGTACTCACCCATGTAAAAAACAAAGAAAACGGACAGAAAGCGCCAATTGACCTTCCTTCCGCCAAACCGGATGAACTTCGTGCTTACTTTGCCGAAATACTTCCTAATTTCGATCGCGGCCGTGTATATCCAAGCGATATTAAGAAGCTCCTTTCATGGTACAACCTGTTAATTGCAAACGATATAACAGATTTCACCCCGGAAACTAAAACAACAGAAGAAACAAAAGCCGAAACGGCTGAGTAACCTATCCTATAACAAACAGCCCCGTTCGATTTAGCATTGAACGAGGTTGTTTTATTTTCTAAAATGCTTAGGAAACAGTTGTCAGAATAACGGATTATCTACCTTTTCTTTTAATAACGCTAAATTCACGACTTCCCGGATATCATTCACGTAATGGAAAGACAATTCCTTTACGTATTCTTTATTTATTTCGTTTACATCCTTTTCGTTTTCCTTACATAGAATGATTTCTTTGATACCTGCCCGCTTGGCAGCTAATATCTTTTCTTTAATACCACCTACCGGTAAAACTTTCCCCCGCAGGGTTATCTCTCCTGTCATGGCTATATTTTGTTTCACCTTTTTCTGGGTAAAAGCTGAGACTAACGAAGTAACCATTGTTACACCAGCGCTTGGCCCATCTTTGGGTATGGCTCCTTCGGGAACGTGTACATGCACATTCCAATTTTCAAACATTTCTTCGGGAATAGCAAACAAGGATGCATGAGAATGAATGTATTCGAGCGCCAACATGGCAGATTCTTTCATTACATCTCCTAAATTACCTGTCAGTGTCAGTTTGGAACCTTTTCCTTTACTTAAACTCGACTCTACAAATAATATTTCGCCGCCAACGGCTGTCCAGGCCAATCCTGTTACAACTCCGGCATATGCATTTCCCTGGTATTTGTCACGGGTATATTCAACCGCTCCTAAGTATTCGTGCAAATCTTCAGGTCTTATTTCTGCCTGGATAGGTTCGTCTGATGCAATCTTACGCGCTAATTTACGTACTACTTTGGCTATTTTCTTGTCTAATTCACGAACGCCGCTCTCGCGTGTGTAAGAGTTCACTATTTCTTGCAATGCCTTTTTATTGAACTTTACCTGCCCTTTCTTCAGGCCATGAGCTTCTAATTGCTTAGGCACTAAATGCCTTGCAGCAATCTGTACTTTTTCTTCCAATATATATCCGCTTACCTCTATAAGTTCCATACGGTCGAGTAATGGTTGCGAAATCGTGTTCAGATTATTTGCTGTAGCGATAAACATTACTTTACTTAAATCGTAATCGATATCTAAGTAATTATCATGAAAAGCATTGTTTTGCTCAGGGTCGAGCACTTCAAGTAATGCCGAGGCCGGGTCTCCTTTAAAGTCATTTGTTACCTTATCTATCTCATCAAGGATAAATACAGGATTAGATGTTCCGGCTTTCATTATATTCTGTATAATACGTCCGGTCATAGCACCAATGTAGGTACGACGGTGACCTCTGATTTCCGCCTCATCGTGCAAACCTCCTAATGAGATCCTGACATATTTCCGGTTCAATGCTTCGGCGATAGACTTCCCTAAAGACGTCTTTCCTACGCCCGGAGGGCCATACAAGCAAATAATGGGTGATTTCATATCTCCTTTCAGCTTCAAGACGGCTAAATGTTCGATGATACGCTCCTTCACCTTTTCCAATCCATAATGATCGCGGTCGAGAACACGTTGGGCATGTTTCAGGCTAAAGTTATCTTTGCTATATCCGTTCCAGGGCAGGTTTACAATGGTTTGTACATATTGGGTTTGAATGGAAAAGTCTGGAGATTGGGGATGTAAACGTTCTAATTTGCGAACCTCTTTTTCAAATGTTTCAGCTACGGCTTGGGGCCATTTCTTTTTAGATGCCTTCTCTCGAAGTTCTTTTATTTCCAGCTCATTGATATTACCACCCAGTTCTTCCTGAATCGTTTTGATTTGCTGTTGGAGAAAATATTCCTTTTGTTGTTGGTTGATATCTTCGTGTGTTTTCATTTGGATAGAGTTTTTTAACTCTATCAACTGATATTCGCGATTCAATATAAAAAGCAAACGATAAGCCCTATCTTTCAGGTCGTTAATTAATAAAAGTTCTTGTTTTTCAGCAGCTCCATTGGGTATATTACTACTTGAAAAATTAATCAAATAAAGAACATTCTTATTATTCTTAATAGAAAAAATCAAGTCCCTGGGAGGCTCGGTTACCGAACTTAGCATTTTTATCGTCAAATCTTTTATCGTAGAGATAAGCGCTTCAAATTCGCGATCTCCTTTGTCCGGCATTTTATCTTCCAGCAATGTTATTTTACCTTTCAGATAAGGCTCGGAGTCTGTCAATCCATTCAATAAGAAGCGTTTCTTTCCTTGTAAGATTACGGTTGTCGTCCCGTCGGGCATTTCTAATACCCTTACCACATCCGCTATTACACCTGTAGTATATAAATCCTCTAATAAGGGCTCTTCCGTATTTACGTCCTTTTGACAAACAACTCCTATCAGTTTCTTTTTTTTAACGGCTTCGTTAATTAAGTGCATAGATTTTGGTCGTCCTATAATTACAGGCATGGCTACACCAGGAAAAAGTACCATATTACGAAGAGGGAGTATCGGAAGAATATTTCCTACTTTTTCTACTCCTTCCGTAAAATCCTCATCCACATCACAATCCGTAAGAATTGGCATTACAATTCCTAAGTTATCATCTAAATCGTCATAGGATTCCTGGCTAAATAAACTTGTTTTAATCTTCATTTTGATATATCACATTGTACAATAATACCGGTTCACAATAAACGTGCCAAAGTTAGGAATTCTTTTTTACATTTGTCGTCAATAAGCTACAGCTATGGCAAATGATTATTTTCAATTCAAACAATTTAACATTCAACAAGATAAATGTGCGATGAAAGTGGGCACCGATGGAGTACTTTTAGGCGCTTGGGTTTCCACAGAATCGTGTCATACTCTATTGGATATAGGAACAGGTACAGGGCTTATTGCTTTGATGTTAGCCCAACGAAGCCAGGCTAAAATAGACGCTATTGATATCGACGAAGACGCTATTGAGCAAGCTTCTGAAAATATATCATCTTCTATGTTCGCCAACCGGATACAGGTTTATCATACACCCTTTGAAGAATATGTTACGAAAGTGTACTATAAGTATGATTTAGTCGTATCTAATCCTCCTTATTTCGCAGATTCGTTAAAAAGTCCCGATACCAAAAAGAACCTGGCTCGTCATACCGATACGCTTCCTCTTTCATTACTACTTTCAAGGAGTAAGTCTTTACTTGCACCGGATGGACGAATCGCCTTAATCCTTCCCTATCAACGGGGAAATGAATTAATGGAAATCATTTTGAAAAATAAGCTGAATATAGTCAGGAAAACAGAGGTAATACCCCTGCCAAACGCTTCGCCCAAACGGTTGTTAATTGAATTATCCACTAACTTATCCGCTCCTTGCCTGTCCGATACATTAGTAATCGAAGAGAGCAGGCATCAATACACCGCAGACTACATCAAACTAACAAAAGATTTCTATCTGAAAATGTAGGGTAATCGTTTATCGAAAAAACGGGTTACCTGCTCGAAAAAGTCACGAACTTCTCTCGTAAAAGAAATCTGTTCGGGAGTAATTACTTTTAATGCTTTAGGAATAATGGAAATATCAATACGGCTTTCAGCCATAATAGGCTCTCCATCCA
The DNA here is from genome assembly GCA_031264865.1 of Tannerellaceae bacterium. GTDB lineage: Bacteria > Bacteroidota > Bacteroidia > Bacteroidales > Tannerellaceae > DFXE01. The sequence continues at coordinate 18,848 of JAISDJ010000011.1, forward strand.
AATGCATTAAACCTTCTTTTTGCCTGATGATTGTTACCTGGCTTGCCGTTAACGTTTTTATCTTACTGCTTCGCTCTATCTGTTTCGTAAATAATTGAACAGCTAATGGAGGAATATCCAACGGTGTAAAGGGAGAAAGGATCGTAATATCCATCTTTCCATCCTGAATATTAGCATGGGGAGCGATATATGCATTATTGCCATATTGTGATGCATTTGCGCAAGCTACCAGAAACGCTTTTTCTCTTATCGTTTGGTTGTCTATCAGTAATTCGTATATCTCCGGCTTATAACTAAGATATTCTCCTATCGTGTTCTTCACATAAGTGAGTGAACCTCTTTTTTTCTCTCTGGCAAATTTTTGACTCACAGCAGCATCAAAGCCTACTCCACAGGTAGTAAAGAATACCCTGTTATTGGCTTTACAGCAATCAATCGTAATAACATGCCTCTTTACAATCATATCCAATGCCCGCTTCGAATCCATGGGTATATGCAGTTCACGGGCTAATCCATTACCCGAACCTTTAGGAATAATACCCAAAGCGGCTTCCGAATGTATCATCGCCTGGGCTATTTCATTAACTGTTCCATCGCCTCCCACAGCGATAATTAAATCTATGCCTTCTTCTACGGCCTGTTTGGTCAGTTCGCTGGCATGTCCGATATATTCGGTAAATGATATAGTTAGAAGATGACCTTCTTTCTCACATATATCTTCAATCATTTTAGGTATCTTCCTTTTCGAACCGACGCCGGATATAGGATTTATTATTGCTTGTATCTTATACTTCTTATTTTTCATTTTATCAGGATATTCTCTGTATATTTATAATTCAAAAAAAGACAAAAATAATGCTTTTATAAAACTTTTAAAGCATATGGAGAGGTATAAGTGATTTTTTTACTACTTTTGCGGCTGGATTTACCTTATCAATTTAATTAACGTTATATGATAACAAATCCTGATTCGTTAGTGAAGAATATATATGTAAAAAAAACACTCTCTTCTGATAATATGAGACCTTTACAAGAGAAACTATCCAAATATGATGCCCCGCAAAAAGCAATGGCGGCAGGAATATACCCCTATTTCCGTATGATTGAAAGTGATCAAGACACTGAAGTACAGATCAATGGAAAAAAGGTTTTAATGTTCGGATCGAACGCTTACTTGGGTTTAACGAACCACCCAAAAGTTAAAGAAGCAGCCATTGAAGCGACTAAGAAATATGGTACCGGTTGTGCCGGTTCACGTTTTCTGAACGGTACATTAGATATACATGTTCAGCTTGAAAAACGTTTGGCAGACTTCGTCGGAAAAGAAGATGCGATCATTTATTCTACAGGATTCCAAGTTAATTTAGGAGTTGTCTCCTGTGTTACCGGACGTGAAGATTATATCCTATGGGACGAATTAGACCATGCATCCATCATAGAAGGACATCGTCTTTCTCTTTCAAATAAGCTTAAATTTAAGCATAATGATATGGTTTCTTTGGAGAAACAACTCCAAAAATGCGAGCCAGACAAAATCAAGCTTATTATTGTAGACGGAGTATTCAGCATGGAAGGAGATATAGCCAAGCTTCCCGAGATTGTTGCTCTCAGTAAAAAATATAATGCCAGTATAATGGTAGATGAAGCGCACGGTATTGGTGTATTAGGTAAACAAGGACGCGGAACATGCGATCATTTCGGCGTTTCTCAAGATGTAGACCTTATCATGGGTACGTTCAGTAAATCATTTGCTTCGTTAGGCGGTTTTATCGCTTCCGATAAAGATACAACGAATTATCTGCGCCACCATTCCCGCTCTTATATGTTTAGCGCCAGTAGCACACCAGGAGCAACGGCCGCTGTTGGCGCCGTTCTTGACATCATGCTCAATGAACCCGAACATATTGAACACTTATGGAAACTGACAAACTATGCATTAGAAGGATTCCGTAACATGGGATGCGAAATTGGACATACAGCGACCCCTATTATCCCGTTATTTATACGCGATAACGACTTAACGTTCCTCATTGTACGTGAATTGTTCGACGCCGGCGTATTTGTCAATCCGGTCGTATCTCCTGCCGTATCGCCGCAAGACACGTTAATTCGTTTTTCATTAATGGCTACTCACACACAAGAACAATTGGATTATGCACTTGAAGCGATCCGAAAAATATTTAAGAATCATCATTTGATTCCTTAACCCCATCCGATTCATAAAAAAACCGCCTCTCCGCAAGAGAAGCGGTTTTTTTTATTCCGGATACACACATCTGCAAATAATTACCTACTTTTGTACCATTTCAGTTCTTAGAAATAAACTATACATATTAGAAATGGATTTCAAACTAAATAAAGGAAGCTGCTGCATGGGACGAAAAGGATGCAGCAAAATACAAAATGACAAACTAAATACATACGATTGGCTCTGCGACGTACCGGATGCTGAAAATACAACCGATTATGTTGAAGTACAATTCAAGAATACCCGGAAAGGTTATTTCTTAAACAATGCAAAAATCCCATTGGAAAAAGGGGATGTCGTTGCTGTTGAAGCCAGTCCCGGACATGATATCGGAACAGTGACGCTGACAGGCAAATTAGTTCTTTTACAAATGAAAAAGAATAATGCCCGTACCGAAGGAGTAGAGCCTAAACGTATTTATCGTAAAGCCAAACCCGTTGATTTGGAAAAATATGAGGAAGCCAAAGCAAAAGAACACGAAACAATGATACGTTCACGGCAAATGGCAGCAGACTTGGGGTTGAACATGAAAATCGGGGATGTAGAATATCAGGGAGACGGCAATAAAGCCATTTTTTATTATATCGCTGACGAACGGGTAGACTTTCGCCAACTAATCAAAGTACTTGCTGAAACATTCCGGGTACGTATAGAAATGAAACAGATCGGAGCGCGCCAGGAAGCTGGACGAATTGGTGGAATTGGCCCGTGCGGACGTGAACTATGCTGTTCCTGCTGGATGACAAGTTTTGTATCTGTTGCTACCGGTGCAGCCCGCTATCAAGACATTTCCATGAATCCGCAAAAACTGGCCGGACAGTGTGCTAAGCTCAAATGCTGTATCAATTATGAAGTGGATGCGTATGTAGAAGCGCAAAAACAGTTACCTTCCCGCGAAGTTGTTTTAGAAACGAAAGATAATAGTTACTATCATTTTAAAACGGATATCTTTAAACGCGAGATAACTTACTCAACTGATAAAACCTTTGCTGCCAACTTAATTACGATTCCGGCTAAACGGGTTTTCGACATTATTAATATGAATAAAAAAGGTACTAAGCCCGTATCATTAGAAGCCGACGAAAAGCCTCAGCCTCCCAAACGTGATTCGCATGATATCCTCGGACAAGAGAGTCTTACCCGTTTTGACAACCAAGCTTCCAAAAAGAAAAAGAAAAAAATGAAACATCCGTCGTCGGGCAATACTTCTCCAGAGAATTCAAACCAAAAACAAAAGAATAAAAGTGATAAGACGGCAGATGATGAGAAATCTTAGTCAAGGGCTCATTTATAAGGTAAACAGTATGATTGTTTTCTTTATTTGCCTTTTTCTCTTTTCTTGTGGGAAAAATCAGACTGTTTACAATCAATATCAAACAATCGCACATTCAACATGGGAGAAAGACAAAGAATATTATTTTACTTTTCATATAGATGATAGTACGGTTCCTTATAACATTACACTTGAAATAAGAAACAACAACTTGTATCCCTATCAAAATCTATGGCTCTTTTTAAATGAAGAGTCTCCGATTGGCTCTATGGCTCGGGATACAATGGAATGTATGCTGGCTGACGATTTTGGCAAATGGCTTGGAAACGGTATTTCACTCTTTCAAACAAGTTTTCCGATAAAAACAAACTATCACTTTACCGACACAGGCAGTTACACGTTTAGTTTTCGGCAAGGGATGCGAAACGATACCCTAAGAGGCATACAAGAAATGGGATTACGAATCGAAAAAGCCGGTTCATAAAAATCTATTATCTTTCTTTACGGGTTGCGTCTATACGAAGGAAAACAAACAGTAGAATAGTAAATCCCCAAAGAGAGGAACCTCCATAACTAAAAAATGGCAACGGAATGCCTATCACAGGAGTAATGCCTATCACCATTCCTATATTGATCAATAAGTGAAAAAAGAAAATAGAAGCTACGCAATAGCCATAAATACGCCCGAATATTGTCTTCTGCTTTTCAGATAACATAATAAGCCGTATAATCAAAACAGTAAATAAGATCAATACGGCTGTTGAACCTACAAAACCCTGCTCCTCTCCTACTGTACAAAATATAAAGTCGGTATCCTGTTCGGGTACATATTTTAATTTGGTTTGTGTTCCGTTTAGAAAACCTTTTCCCATCAGTCCGCCTGAGCCTATCGCGATTATCGACTGATTAACATTATATCCGGCTCCGCTCGGATCGTTTTCCAAGCCAAGGGAAACTTTGATACGCATTTGCTGGTGTGGTTCCAATACCTCATCAAAAACATAATCGACAGAAAACAGAAAACCAACTGAAAGCAAAGCAAACAGAGATATCATTATATAATGCCACACCCACTGTTTGACAGACAAGAAAATAAGATAACAACAGGATACGCCGATTAATCCCATCGTAATTAAAGCAAAATTTACCGGAATAAACAACGATACGATATAAGCGGCCAAATAAGCAATTGCCGTAATCGTCAACAAGATTTTTATTTGTAAATTAGTTCGCTGATGAATAACAATTGCTGTTAATAATAAGGTTGCTACCTGAATAATACACAAAACAATCAACTCGCCCAATGGCGTTACTCCTACCATTACATCCGAATACTTCAAACTGACAACAAAAAAGGCTATGGCGGAAATACCGGCTAACAGTATATAGCCTGACATTCCCTCTCTATATAAAACCAAAAAGAATGCCAGATAGACCAAGGCGGAACCTGTTTCCTTTTGAAGAAGGATACAGAGCATGGGGAAAAAGATAATGGACAGGCATAATCCAAAGTTCTTAAACGACCCTAATTTAAAACCGTATGAACTCATAAATTTGGACAAAGCCAAGGCAGTGGCGAATTTAGCGAATTCGGCCGGTTGTATTCGTAGCGAACCTATTACCAGCCAGGAACGGGAACCTTTTATATCAGGAGCCAGAAATATAGTAGCAATCAATAATAAAATGATCGCGCCATATATAAGGTAGCCAAAAACATTGTAAAAATCGGCATCGAGCATCAGAATAATAAAGATAATAAGAAAAGAAAGCCCTATCCAGATCAATTGAGAACCCGGACGTCCGGAGGGGTCGAACAGGCCCACATTATCATATTCATAGCTGGCGCCGCATATGCTCAACCAACCTGCTGATACCATAATGATGTACAACAAGATGATCAGCCAGTCTATATTTCTCCATGTGCTTGTTGTCTTATAGTACATTTCTCGGTAATATTGCCGTATTTATGATCGATTCTTCCAGAGATTGATCGCTATCCTGGATTTTTCCTTTCAGGTATTTCTGTAGCATCAGTTTAGCTATCGGAACCGCATAGATTGCTCCGAAGCCTGCATTTTCTACAAGTACGGAAATAGCCACCTGCGGATTCTCATACGGAGCAAATCCCATAAATATGGAATGGTCTTTACCATGCGGGTTTTCCGAGGTACCTGTCTTACCGCAAACGGCAATATCAGGTAGCGCCGTCCCGTGGCAGGTTCCACCTGTTACGGCATATCGCATGCCTTCGGCCAAGTAGGCATAATGTTTTGCATCAACTGTTGAATACCGCCTTTCCGTATAAATAGAGTCTAATCGTCCGTTTTCAATCGATTTCACTACATGAGGAGTATAAAAATATCCTCTGTTAGCGATCGTTGCCGCCAAATTACATATTTGAAGAGGAGTTGCTAATACTTCGCCCTGTCCTATCGCATTAGAAATAATCGTACTCGACGACCAGTGTCCTTTATAAAACTTATCATACATTTTACTTGTAGGGATTGAACCCCCTTTTTCACTGGGCAGGTCAATGCCCAACGGACGTCCGTATCCCATGCTCAACATATGATCGCGCCAAACATCCAATCCATTCTGTACGGTAGGATAACGTTTGCGGCTATCGATCATATCACGTAATCCCCAACAGAAAAAAGCATTACAGGAAGTGGCAATGGCAGGCACTAAATTCAATGGAGAAAAATGGCCATGGCAAGCCGGTTTTCCTCCTAATATCGGATACCCATGTCCGCAGGAATAGATTGTTTCGGGAGTAATAATCTCTTCCTGAAGAAAGACAAGCCCCATAGCTGGTTTAAAGGTAGAACCTGGTGGATAGCTGGCCATAATAGACCTGTCATAAAGAGGTTTTAGCGGATCACTTTCAAGCAGGGCATGATTGTTTCCGCGTTGCCTGCCTACAAGCATATTGGGGTCATATGTGGGAGTAGAAATCATACAAAGTACTTCGCCTGTAGATGGTTCAATCATGACAATACTACCCAACTTATTTTGCATAAGTTTCTCGCCGTAAGCCTGCAAATCCATATCTAACGAAAGGGTCAGGTTCTTTCCCGAAACAGGCGCCACATCATACTTACCGTCTTCGTATTTCCCTTTTATCCGGCCATGTGCATCACGAAGCAATATCTCCACTCCTTTTTCTCCCCTCAACTCTTCTTCATAAGAACGTTCTATACCGGAACGACCGGAATTATCTCCCTGCACATAATAACTGTTCTTTTCGATATCCCGTTTGTCTACCTGTCCGATATTTCCTAACATATGAGCGGCATAAGGATACTCATATTCGCGGATGGTACGATTCTGAATATAAAAACCGGGGAATTTATATAGTTTTTCCTGCAATACACCGTAATCCTGGGCAGAAAGCTGATTCATAAATCCCTGCGGAACATACGAAGAATACCCCGGATTCAAACGGCGATTCTTAATATTGGCTATACGTTTGACAAACTGTTCTTTTGTTATGCCTACCGTATTACAGAAATCAAGCGTGTCGAACGGTTTAATTTCACGCATGATCAACATCACATCATAGGCCTGTTGATTAAACACAAGCAACTTATCATTCCGGTCATAAATCATGCCGCGCGAAGGATAGAGCGTCTTTTTTAAGAATGCATTACTATCCGCCCATGTCTTATATTCATTTTCTATTACCTGAAGGTAAAACAAACGGACAATAAAAATGATAACAACCAGTATGATTGCTCCCGAAAGAATATAACGCCTATTCTCAAATGCATATTTTGTATTAGTCATTCTTCTGTCCCTCCACATTAAATGCTTCAACAGTACAAATCAGGAGCGTAGTTGCAGCTATACTCGCAACAATACGGATCAAGAGGAACAATAGATCGAACAAAGTCAACGATTCTATTATAAACAACGTAAAATGATGTAGCGACACCAATACTATCACATACCTGAAAAAACCTCCATATCCAAATGTTTTAAATGAAGGAGAGATGGTACCCGGTAATTCATCGCCTATTAAAACCTTGATAATAGCCGGACGGATAAATCCGGTAAGTGTGCAGGCAGCAGCATGCATACCCGGTGTATTGGAGAATATATCAATAATAAGCCCCAGCAAAAATGAAAAAAAAGTTACTTTCGACGAAGTAAATCCAACCGGCATTTTTACGATAAAATAGAGATATAGAAAAGGTGTAACTAATCGGAGAAAATGGATATTGTTCAGCACAAGGACCTGAATCAATACCAATATGACAAAATAGACAACTCCTCTTATAACATTATTCATCACCTCGTGCCTCCCGCTCTATCGCCCATTGTTTTTCCTGACGGAAATTTTTTATTATCATCACATTGCTTAAACGATGGAAGTCTGTTGCCAGCTCTATTTTCAACGAGTTGAAATTATCATCGCGCTGCCTTTCAAAGGAAGAAACAACCCCAACCAGAATACCTTCGGGGAAGAACGCCGAATAACCGCTTGTTACTATTGTATCACCAAGCTGAAACTGCACATGCCGGGGAAGTTCATCCAAATTAGCATACCGGACGTCACGTCCGTTCCAACTTAAAGAACCGATATGATTACTTCCTAACACTTTGCAACTCAGTTTAAATTTCGTATTAAGTAATGGTAATACGATAGAATAATAATCAGAAACAATCGAGATAACGCCTACTACCCCATTTTCGGAAACAACGCCCATATCGGGCAATACTCCGTCTTTCCTGCCCTTATTAAGGGTAATATAATTAGAAAGATACGTTACGCTGTTATTTATCACTTTAGCCGTTGTAAATTCATAGGGAAAGAAACGGGCACTATCAGTTACAAAAGCACGGAATACAACCGTATCTGCTTTCATGGCCTCTACCAAATCTTTCATTTTCAACAGTTCCATCTCCAACTGTCCATTACGCTCAAGAAGTTCTTTATTCTTTTCCCGTAAATTCAGATAAGAAGTAACCGAACCTGTAACCGATACAATATTCGCAGTTATTACATTTGCCGTACTGAACATTACGTTCTGTTGATAGGCATTATTACGATAAATCAGAACTACAGATACAAACTCAAGAAATATAAATAAAAACCAATGTCTTTTTCTTATTAGAAAGTCAAGCAGCTTACGCATAGTCAATTGTCAACAGTCAATTGTTTTTATCGTATAAGAAAATTAAATCTTTCTATATTCTTCAACGCAACACCGGTTCCTTTTGCTACGGCATGTAAAGGATCTTCGGCAACATGGAACGGGATATTTATTTTTTCTGTCAAACGTTTGTCAAGGCCTCTCATTAAAGCGCCTCCGCCTGCTAAATAAATACCGTTGCGTACGATGTCGGCATACAATTCGGGAGGTGTTGTTTCCAGTGCACTTAAAATAGCAGCTTCCATTTTTGAAAGAGACTTTTCCAAACAGTGGGCTATCTCTTGATAAGATACGGAAACTTCCATTGGTAAAGCTGTCATCTGATTAGGGCCATGTACTACATAGTCTTCCGGGGGATTATCCAAAAATGTTAACGCAGAGCCTACATTAATTTTTATTTGTTCGGCTGTGCGTTCTCCCACTTTCACATTATGCTGCCGACGCATGTATTCCATAATATCAGCGGTCAGGTCGTCGCCTGCTATACGAATAGATTTGTTCGATACGATACCTCCCAATGATATAACGGCAATTTCTGTTGTACCGCCACCTATATCCACCACCATATTTCCTTCGGGAGCCTCTACATCAATACCAATACCAATAGCAGCCGCCATTGGCTCATAGATCATATAAACATCACGTCCTCCGGCATGTTCGGCAGAATCGCGAACGGCGCGAAGCTCAACTTCCGTACTACCCGATGGAATACACACTACAATACGTAGCGAAGGAGAAAACCAGTGGCTTTTCGAACCGATCATCTTTATCATACCACGGATCATCTGCTCTGCAGCAAAGAAATCCGCTATCACACCATCTCGTAACGGACGGATCGTACGAATGTCTTCGTGTGTCTTACCATGCATCTGGCGCGCCTTTTCACCTACTGCCAATACCTTATCCGTGCGCCTGTCTAACGCCACTACTGACGGCTCGTCTACAACAATCTTTCCATTACTTATAATAATGGTGTTAGCCGTGCCCAGGTCCATCGCTATTTCTTGTGTAAAAGAAAATAATCCCATTTGTTTTGCATCAATTAATGTTTAAAATGACGGATACCCGTCTTCATCATCGCTAAACCGTGTTCATTACAATACTCAACCGACAATTTATCGTTTATCGAACCACCCGG
>JAISDJ010000057.1 GCA_031264865.1 Tannerellaceae bacterium
GTTGTTTTAATTGACGAATACGACAAGTCGCTGGTTAATACAATGCACAAACCTGATGTGAATGAAAAAATCAGAGATGTACTGAAAGGGTTCTACGGCGTTCTCAAAAGCGCTGACGCACATTTGAGATTTGTGTTTTTGACAGGTGTTACAAAATTTTCCAAGGTCAGTATTTTCAGCGACTTAAACCAACTTGTCGATATAAGTCTGGACGAAAAATTTTCAGAAATTTGTGGCATTTCCGAAACAGAATTAGGACAAAATTTTCAACCTGAAATTCAGTCATTGGCAGAACGTAGAAAAATGTCATACAACGAAGCATTTGCAAAACTGAAAAAACTTTACGACGGCTACCATTTTGCCAAAGACAGCGAAGATATTTACAATCCGTTTAGCGTGCTAAATACTTTCGCAAAACGGGATTTTGCTTATTACTGGTTCGCCACAGGCACACCTACATTTTTAGCAAAAGCATTGGAAAATCAACAGTATGATATTCGCAAGTTTGATAATAACGTTGATATTGCAGCAAATTCTGTAATGGATTATCGCGTTGAAAATCAAAATCTCGTACCGTTGCTTTATCAAAGTGGATATTTGACGATTAAATCATACGATCCAATGCTTGATACCTATACATTAGGTTTTCCCAACGAAGAGGTAAAATATGGCTTTTTGAACGAACTCTTGCCGGCATTTGCACAACGACCAATTACAACAGGTAAATTTTCAATAATCGACTTTTTGAAACAACTAATTAACAATGATATTGAGGACTTTATGACCTCTTTAAAAGCTTTTTTCGCCGAAATTCCTCATGATGCAATTAAACAAAAACACCGGGATGAACAGTATTATCAACACGTTTTTTATTTGCTTTTCACGTTAATGGGGCAATTTGTACAAACCGAAGTAAAAAACAACAAAGGCAGAGCCGATGCAGTTGTAAAAACCGCCGACAGTATTTACGTTTTCGAGTTCAAAATGGACAGTAATGCAACCGCCGAAGACGCGCCTGCACAAATCAACAGCAAAGATTACGCTATCCCATACATTACAGATCATAGAAAAACGGTAAAAATCGGCGTAGAATTTTCGCAAGTAGAACGGGGAATAAAAAGGTGGCTAATTGAATAACACCTAAACGAAGAATATATGCAAAGAAAAAATTATACCGATAAGGAATATGAGATTATAATTACATAATTTATCCACGGAAAAAATGTACTTTAGCGGATAAAATATATTCACAAATTACTTAATACACATGAAACATCTGATAATTATTCTCTTATGCTTATTCTCGCTCATATCTGTAAGGGCGCAGATGGGCGAAGTTTGCAGGTTTCCTCAAGACCCTACTTTAAACAAACCGGACGTATACAAAGGGTTTGATATTGTTACGTTGCTTGATAGTACGCGGGTTGTAGTTCAACCTACCGGTTCCGGAACATTTTCCGTTTACAGAGCCTTCAAAGTACAAACTCCCAAAGGAGCGGTAGACAACCGGGTAGTTGTATATGATTACGATCCGCTGACTGCTTTTGCCCAATTCCGGTATGCCGTTATTTACCGGGCAAACGGCGATGTGGTAAACCTGGATGTAACCCAAGCCTGTGACTATGCCGCTCCTGCACGGGCAATCTTCTGGGGAGCCCGCCAGATAATGTTGGAAACAGGCCGGCTTGAACCAGGTGATATTGTTGAATATGAAATTGTCAAAAAAGGATTTACATACGCCTTATTATCATCAAACGATGATGAATCACGCTTTATTCCCCCCATGCGCGGGCAGTTCTATGATATCGTTCCTTTCTGGGTATCGGAGCCTACTGTACGGAAAATATATCAGGTTTCTTTACCCATGGAGAAAGAATTGCAATATCAGTTTTATCAGGGAGAGTGTTCTTCTTCTATGCGCTATGAAGAAGGTGGAAAGACCTATACCTTCGCTTTAGATAATGCCATGCCGTTTAAAAGAGAACCTAATATGGTGGATTTATTTGATTCCGCCCCTAAATTATTTATGTCGTCTACTCCTCAATGGCAGGATAAATCACTATGGTTTTATAAAGTGAATGAAGATTATGGAAGTTTTGCGCCGTTGCCCGAAGCTCAAAAGAAAGTAGACGAGTTGATCAAAGGGAAAAAAACGGAAATGGAGAAAATAGAAGTGCTTACTCACTGGGTTGCCGACAATATCCGTTATTCGGGTATCTCTATGGGGAAAGGAGAAGGTTACACGCTTCACAATACAAAGATGAATTATACAGACCGTTGTGGGGTATGCAAAGATATTGCAGGTACGCTTGTTTCGTTTCTGCGCATGGCGGGTTTTGAATCTTATCCGGCAATGACAATGGCCGGTAGTCGCGTGGAAACCATTCCGGCAGACCATTTCAATCATTGTGTGGCGGTTGTTAAATTATCTAATGGAACTTATATGCCGCTCGACCCGACATGGGTTCCTTTTGTTCGCGAATTGTGGAGCAGCGCCGAACAGCAACAAAACTATTTACCCGGCGTACCGGAAGGTTCCGGCCTTCTTCTGACGCCTCTTTCTCCTCCTGAAAATCATTATGTACGTATCTCCGCCAATCATACGTTGGATGAAAAAGGTACATTAAGCGGACAATTTACCATTACTGCCGAAGGACAATCAGACAGTAATATCCGGCGGATATTTACACAAGGCTTGCAAACTGAATGGCAAAACGTAATGGAACAACAACTATTAGCTGTTTCACCTAAAGCCAAACTAATCCGTGTAGATTATGGCAAAAACCCGAAAGATTATCAGGCAGCGCCTATCAAAATAACTTTCCGTTACGAAATACCGGATTATGCAATCCTTGGAAAAGGAGAAATGCTGGTAAAACCGATGGTAATGAATAATCTATATGCATCCGTCCAGTCGCATCTCCGCATCAATACGGATTTGAAAAACCGTGAATATGGTTTCCGCGACGCTTGCTCGCGCCTGATAGAACTGAATGAAACGATACAACTTCCCAAAGGATACAAGTTATTTACGGCCGCTAAAAAGGATACAAAGAAAAGTGGAGCAGCCGATTTTGACGGTTCTTTACAACAAGAAGGCACTACTATTAAGCTTTATCAGAAACTCGCCCTGAAAAAACGCATTTATGACGCTTCGGATTGGGATGGTTTTCGCGATGCCGTAAATGCACAGAAAAGCTATGGAGAGTACCTCGTTATCAGTAAATAATTGATATGTTCAAATAAATAAACAATTAAATAAAAATGAAAAGAATATATACTATAATACTTCTGAGTTTCATCGCTTCGCTTTCTTTGTCTGCGATTTCGGAAGCCGAATATGGAGTACTGTCCAAGACATACAGACTGAATACCGATGGTAGTTTTGAATACAGATACAATATGAATTTAACGCTATTTACACACACAGCGATGAACCGTACGTATGGAGAAAGCTTTATTGTGTACAATCCTGCGTTTCAAGAACTGAAAATACATACATCATATACCAAACAGAAAGACGGAACGATCATAAAAACACCCGAAAATGCCTTCGTGGAAGTATTACCTCGTCAGGCAGCCAACGCTCCGGCCTACAATCATCTGAAAGAAATGGTAGTTGTACACACCGGATTGGAACTTGGCGCAACAATCTATCTGGATTATTCTATTATTTCCAAGCCGGGATATTTGCCCGAATTGGATATATGCGATGCGATTGAACAGACGTCACCTGTAAAAGAGTATACAATCACCCTTTCGGTTCCAGAAAATAAACCGCTGCATTATGCTTTAGTTAATTCAACCGTTAAACCCTCGGTTCGTACCGCTAACGGAGTAACAGAAGTAAGCTGGAAAATAAGCAACCTGCCGGCAGCATCCGTTGCACCATTAGTTAGCGCTGTTGGAGGCAATACTCAATTGCTTATTGCCTCTACCTATGCTTCAAATGAAGAAGCCATTAAAACGTTAAGCGAACAATTTACACCGACAGGCGATATGCCTCTGCTATCACTTTCTGAAACTATCACTGAACATTTAACTACCAATACGGAAAAACTTCAGGCGATCCTTGCGCATGTGGTTGATCATGTAGGATTCAGCCGTTTGTCGTTACCGGAAACAAGTTTCCGTATTCGCTCTACGGATGATGTTAATCCCTCAGCTTACGGAACGGAAGCGGAAAAGCTGAATTTACTGACAGGATTACTTAACGCAGCAGGTATTCAAGCAGAAGCTGCTGCCGCTTATTATACCCGCGCCGATCTGAATAATTATGGCCTTAGCGGTATCAATGAACTGTTTGTGCTGGCAAATGCCGACGGTAAACAATACTTGCTTACTCCGAAGACAAAGCTTGCATCTCCGGTAGATAACTATACAGATTATGCACAGTATGTGAGTATTACAAATCCGGGTAAAAAAATAACGCTCAATGCCCCCGATAAAAAGTTGGAATACGTCTATTCCATCGCATTGTCTCCTGAGAAAGCTGAAATACAAACGAATGGGACAGATAAGAGAGAACAAGCATTGGTAAATAACAGCGGGTATATCCTCCTTTCACTTCCGGAAAGTTCCGAAAGTATCTCCAACGCTGCTTACAAGACGTACAACAGTAAACGGGAGGTCAATTTATTGTTGCCTTATAAAGCCAATGAAAACTATACGTATACCATTCAGTTACCGTCCGGAATGGAACTGAGTACACCTGAAACAACAGAAACGACGGATAATGTTGTCGGAAAAGCAACATATGTTGTTCGTCAAAACGGTAATCTGGTGGAAGTAAAACGTACATTGGACATTGATAAGCAACTGATAATTCCTACCGATTATGCTTCTTTCCGCGCTCTTATGATAGAATGGGCAGATATAAATAAACGCCGGTTACTTTTTAAGGTAAAGTAAGAGGTTGATAAAAAGATATGTTTTATTTACTCGTATGCATAGGAGGTTTTTTAGCATTAAAACTAGTAGCTAATTTTTACAAAAGGCAAAATACATCATTTTACAGGTCTCATAAACTTCGGGATGGATTTAAAGTTACAAAAGCCGAATTTGATGAGGCGCATCAATTGTTAAAGCGGGATTTCTGCTCAAATGAATATTGTAAGAAAGAAACTGTTGCATTATTTATTGATGTAAAAAGGCATCTAGCAAAAGACAAACGTATGAGGGATAGTTTTGCTTTCAGTGAAACTATCCTTTACTATTGTAAAAAGGCTACGCTGGATATATTAGACTTTCAAGACCCTGTTCAAAGCGCGACCGTTAACGAAGAGCCAGAAGCCGATATAATCAAACTTATCGAAAAGCGGGCAGCTGAGATTGTCAGGCCATTAACAACAGAGAGTGACAGATCCTTTTATAATAGTAGCGATGCATGGAAGGTCCGTTACAATCATCTGATAAACGACTTCAACCCTGAGAGCGTTGTACGGTTTTATGAAGATATCTGCCAATTAAGCGCTATGAGTGACAAACGGATTACGATACAACGAGAAATTTATTATAAAGCTTATCTATTTCTTGTACATAAAGATAAAGAATACAGTTTAAAATTATATTTACAGTATCTGCATGTTAAAACACTTTCAAATTCTTTTGTACATAAAAGAATTAATAAAGAGAACAGACAATGGTTTTTTCGGAATATAAAAGAAGAACAGCAATTTAATCAGATATGTACTACACTTTTAAAGAACAAAGATCTCAGAGTCGCTCTGAAACAACTCGATAATCTTGAAATTACTCAACGAAAAAAGATTAAACTAGATATTACATCTATCAGGGAAGCTGCCGGCAAACAAGCCAGGGTAGCAGATATATTAAGCGATCTGTTGGCTGACGAATCGGTTGACACATTTAAAGATTCTCCGGTTATTGATAATAAAGAAGCCTTGTTACAGCTATTTATAAATAAGGATTATAAACTAAATAAAGAAGAAGTTGATATATTTGCACAGTCGAAAGGCATTTTTACGGATCAACTGATCCAACGTATTAATGAAGAACATTTCGATGA
Source organism: Tannerellaceae bacterium (assembly GCA_031264865.1). Taxonomy (GTDB): domain Bacteria; phylum Bacteroidota; class Bacteroidia; order Bacteroidales; family Tannerellaceae; genus DFXE01. The sequence continues at coordinate 6,029 of JAISDJ010000057.1, forward strand.
ACTCGACGACGTTTTAATCGAAGAAGAAAACAAACAATATAGGTTGAATAAAACATATCTGCAACAGATTGGAGAATGAATATAAAAGTTAAACCTAAAGAAGCGACAGCAATTATCAATTCATTGATTAGCGGGGTAGTTCCCAAAATCGGCGTTCAACATATTACGGTCGGACGCAGTAATGAAGTGGATATGATCATACAGGCATTGGAAGAAGTAAAGAACGGCCATAGCATGATGAAGTGTTGGATTGGCGACTTCGGTTCGGGCAAATCATTCATGATGCATCTGCTCAATACCGTTGCTCTAAAGCAGAAGTTCATTACTACAACAGCCGATTTCGCACCACATATCCGCCTTTATTCAAATGATGGCAAAGCACAGGCGCTATATGCTTCTTTAATGGATAATATGGCTATTCAAACGAAACCGGAGGGAGGCGCTTTGCATATTCTATTGGAAAAATGGATCGAACAGGTTATCATGCAAACAGCTTCAGATAATAAAATATCGCTGACAGATATAAGAAGCCCGCAATATTTTAAATTAATCCAAAACGGAATCATGCAAACCGTCAAGGAGAAAACACAAATGGGAGGTTTCGATTTTGGGTTGGCCATCGTAAAATATTATGAAGGGTTTATAACAGGTGATGATAATCTTCGGAAAAATGCCCTCCGGTGGCTGAAAGGAGAATATATAACAAAAACAGAAGCCAGAAAAGAATTAGGCACAAGTGAAATAGTGAACGACCGGAACTATTACGATATGCTGAAAAACTTCTGCCATCTGTTTGTTAGCATTGGTTACAGCGGATTAGTGATAAACCTGGACGAAGCAATCAATCTATACAAAATAACCCATCCGGGTATGCGTCAAAAGAATTATGAAATGTTACTAAGCGTGTACAATGATTGTTTTCAGGGGAAAATCGAACATCTATTTATTAATGTTGCAGGGACAACGCAGGTATTAGACGATGAACAAAAAGGTTTCTACAGTTACGATGCCCTTAAAACCCGTTTGAAAGTAAATAGATTCGAGACCATTGAACTCCGGGATTATGCCCAGCCCGTTATTCGGTTAATGCCTTTAAGCCACGACGAGATTTTCGTCTTACTTTACAACCTGAGGGATATTTTTAATTTCAATTATCAGACGGAAATAGATTTTACGGATAAGGATATTCATCGTTTCATGGAAGAGATTTACAATAAGCCCGGAGCGTCTGAGTTTCTTACTCCGAGAGAGGTTATCCGGGATTTCCTGAACATATTAAACATTTTGCGCCAGAATCCGAATGCAGATAAGGAAAAGCTGGTAGACGATATCCGGATTATAGATGAAAGAGAAAGCGCTTTCGAAACAGAAGAAGACATCAAGCATAAAAAAGCAGAACGTATAGAAAAGCAATTCAAAAACATTGTACTCCCGCCTGATATTGTTGAAGAGCTGTCTAATGCTTTAATGGATGATGAGAATGTATTAAAATCAACAGTCAGTTCATTTGATAATGAGGCCGGCACATTGATAGCAACCGAGAGGCGTTTGATATTTATAGGCAAACAAAAAACGATCCAATCGTTCCCATACGGACAAATCAATGAAATGAGATATAGTAACGGCCCTCAATATAGTATATTGCATATCTTACTAAACGATGAAAAACTGAATATCGATTTTATCCCCAATAGTCAGATAAAACCGCTGATACAACTGTAAATAATAATCTAAAAGTACCCCACTAAAATATTTGAAAAGTATACCACCTAAGGGAGTAAGATCAGCTTATTTTTCTTTCACGTATAGTTAAAGCGAAGCAATTTTATTAACA
>JAISDJ010000113.1 GCA_031264865.1 Tannerellaceae bacterium
TTCAAAATCCGATTTATTTATTGATCTTGTTGGGACATTCTCACCTTTTTTCATGCGATTCCATGCATCTCGCGAAGGACCCATATAAGGATATGCATCAAATATAGAGCCCCGGCCAAACATCCTTGGATCCTGTTGTTCTGTCAGTTTTTGCAGAAGCTCGCTTTGCAATTGTTTTTTCAATGTATCGTAATTGGCATCTTCTGCCAGATTGGCCATACATTCCCGGTCTTCTGAAATATTATACAGTTCTTCTTCCTGCCGTTTGCCGAAAGAAAGTTGCCAGTAGATATCTGTTTCGGGATTCCGCCGTGCTTTTAATACTTCTGTTTTTGTCGGACTGCCGTCTACATTCATATACCCTGTTTCTGGATTTCCTGCTGGCCAACGACTGGTTTCAAAATTTACCAGATAAAGAAAGTCGTTCTTTATAATGCCCCTGATCGGATATCCCTGGTCATCCGGTCGTCCAACATCATGCCTTTCTTTCCCGATCAACACATAATCCCTTTGCGGCTTACTGTTCTCTTTTGTCAATAGATCGAGAAAACTTTTTCCTTCTATTGGTTGCATCCCCGATTTCTCTTCCGGTATCCCGGTTACAGCAAGAAATGTCGGCGTCAGATCTATAAAACTCAAAAGATCTTTTATCTCCCGCCCGGCTTTCGTTATCCCTTTTTTCCACATCATGGCGAACGGGACATGATTGGAATATTCGTATTCCTGTCCTTTAGCGCGAGGAAACGGCATTCCATGGTCGGCAGTAACGATGACGATTGTATTTTCCAGTTCCCCTGTCTCTTCCAATGCCTGAAGGATAGCAACCAGATGTTTATCAAAATGCTCTATTTCCAACGCATAATCCAGCATGTCCGTGCGTACCACCTCGTTATCCGGCCAGAAAGAAGGAACGGAATCAATCTGATTGATATTTTTCCCGGCTTTTAAAGAAGATCCGAAATCGTATCCTCTATGCGGTTCTAAAGCGCCATACCAGAAACAGAAAGGTTGGCTCTTAGGCTTATTCTTGAGGAATTCTTTAAAATTAGCAGCATAATCAATATTGGATATTCCCTTTGTCGGGGGTGACAACTTGATCTGATTCCACATTTCCCCAACCATATTCCGTGGATTTCCCAACGAGTCGTTGGCAAACCCGGGTCCCCAGCCTTTTCCTGTTGCTCCTACCTTATAACCATTCTCAGCCAATACTTCGGGATAAGACTTGAACTTCGCAGGGAAATCAGACCAGTGATTACAGGCTTCTTCCAATTGCCAGGAATTGCGCCCTGTAATAATACAGGCACGGGAAGGTGCTGATTTGGCATTACAGGTGTACATGCGATGAAACAACAGACCTTCTTGTGATACCCGATCAAAGCCGGGTGTATTGAGCCAAGTCGTTCCATATGCCCGCATATGGGGATAGGATACGTCGTCTGCGATACAGAACAGGATGTTGGGGGCTTTCTGTTGTCCGTACATCGTGGAGCAGAAAAGACTCAGCCCGACTAATCGAATCGTATTTTTCATGATAGTGAATAGAATAAATTACTCATCTCTAAGTTCTGGTATCTCATCGAACAGCCTAAATCCGGATATGCGATCGTTTGTATCCGCCCGTTTTCTTTTCCAGAAGGGGTGATCAGCTGTATCTTTTTGCCATTGGACAAGAAGTTTAGCCAACTTTCTTCCTTCCGGAATATGCTGCGGTATATCTGCAATATTATCCAGTTCGAACGGATCATTTTCCAGATCATACAACTCGATCATTGAACGGGGTGCTATAAATATTTGTTTCTGGCTATCGTTTAATTTCCCTTCCCTTTGCCATTTTTTTAGTTCATACCAGCTCAGACTGGAACTCAGATCCGCCGCCGTACCATGGGGTAACTCATAATAGGCATTATATATCAGCTTATATTTTTCAGATCGAATACAACGCATATATTCATCGGTATTATGCCAGTTACGTTCCGCATAAATATAGTCACGCCCCCTTTTAGTAGGATCCAGAACCAACTCATGGAAACTCTCGCCATAAATTTCTTCCGGTGGAGTAATGCCGACGAGGCTTAACAGTGTCGACATAAGGTCAATACTACTGACAAGTCCATTTTCATGCACTTTTCCCGGCTTAATAACTCTATTCCATACAAAAATTAAAGGAGTTTGTATTCCGGAATCATATAAAGAACCTTTACTTCTCGGGAAAGGCATCCCATTATCACTTAGGAAAACAATGATTGTATTGTTAAGTTTTCCTTTTTGTTCCAGGATCGAGAGCATTTTTCCTATATTCTGATCCATACGGGTGATCTCATCATAATAATCAGCCAGATCACGCCGGGTATCCGGTCCGTCGATCAGATATGGGGGAACCGATACTTCTTCCGGGCTGTTCCTTTGCGGACAGATCTCTCGGTTATACGGACGATGCGGATCTGCAAATCCTACCCAAAGGAAAAAAGGTTGTTCTTTGCTTTCGTCGATAAACCGGGCATAATTTGCATACGTCTCTTCCGTAAGATCGCCCTGATTGGGCAGGTATCCGCTTGGAATCATCTGGTTGAATTGTTTATTTCCTTCCCCTCCCCAATGGGTTTTTAACATCGATCCTGTATAATAACCTACTTCACGGAAATAGGAAGGCATCATTCTAATACCAGCTTTAAGAGGTGTATGTAGGTCTTCCGTTCCGATCGTATGAGCAAACATACCTGTCATCATACTGGTTCGTGAAGGGCTGGATTGCGGAGAGGTCAGGAAAGCTTTATTAAACTTTACTCCCTGCGCAGCCAAGCGGTCGATGTGGGGTGTTTTTATAGAAAGATTTCCGTAGCAACCGAAGTCCATTCCGGCATCATCGGCTATGAAAACGAGAATGTTCGGTCGTTCTTGTTCCTTACTTTCCTGTGCTGACAGCGTTGTAGTTGCAAAAATGCCTATTGGTATAAGCCAGTTCTTTTTCATTTTTCTGGGTATTATAGTAATCTTTTTTATGATCATTCGGTTGTGTATCCGGTATCTTGCGGTAATTTTCAACCTTAGTCAAACATTACAGAATATTTTCAAATATAATGGATATGCTTCCGCCTGCTTCCGAGCGTAAAGTGATTTCATCTGTGTTTTCAGATATCACACTTCCTCCAATAACTTTTATCAGTTTCTTATCTCCATATTTTACACACACGGTTGAAGTCGATGCAACCTTAATCACCAGCAGGTTATTTCCCAGTTGTATGTCATCCAACTGCCCTGTCGATGAAATGACGGATATCTTTTCTCCTTCATTACCAATTAGAAAAGCTTCTATCGTATCATCCGGTTTATTGAAATGAAATTCCATGCTGATACTTTCGTGGTTGCTTGTATAAGGATGATTTAAAATACCGAGTAGTTGTGAACGATTCAGACTTAATTTATAAGGGAACTTTACCTTTGATCCACTGAATCCGATAACCTGTCCGAAGGCATGCATAGAATCCACCTGTGTATAGATCTCCGGGGATGCTCCTACTTTAGCATCGTAGTCGATCATGGTGCCTTCTATATAGGGTCTTACTCGTTTGGCTTTTACCAATGTTTTACCGATATCGACCCTTTCTTCGGGAGTAAGTCGGCTAAGATCTCCCCAAAAACCATGCCCGGCAATTAAAGCGTTATTTATATTATAACGTTGTGCACGGTATGGCGCCATATCATGCGGGTGAACAGCATAAGTAAATAACTCTTTAGGGAAAAAATGTCCGTATTCATTAATAACCGTACGCATAGATTTAGTTCTGTAAGTGGAATAATCCCCATAAGCGGACGCACCGTTATTGATGAAAAAAAATATTCCTTCCTGCAATGGCATCAACCCAATCATGCATCGTTCTGGTTCTGTCAGGTCTATTTCAACAACTACATCTTTATTGTATTCTTGTAACTCTTTCATAATACGGGTTACATAGAAAGGGAAAAGGTAATTATATCTTTCTATCCTTTCTTTTTTTGTATATGTATTATCTCCATGATAGAGACCGGACAAAGAACTATTGAAAGTGTTCATTGCATCCCATTTAAAAAAACGAATACCTTGATCTATCAAGTTCTTACAATCTTCGAGAAATAATTCTGAAAAAGGTCCTACAATATCAAATACCGGTTTTCCCCATTGTGCTACAATAGGAATTCCGTCCGATCGGCGAATAATCCATTCGGGATATTGTCGATATCTTTCAAAGAGGCTATCTATTGCCATCGGAGATAACCAGATCCCCGGTGTCATATTATGATCCTTCATCCGGCTAACAAGCGGAGTCAATTTATTGGGTAAACGTTTTTGGTGTGGACTCCACGCACCAAGTGCTTCTTCCCATCCGTCATCAAGTACAAAAAGTTCGATATTCATCTCAGCAACATAATCAATTTCCCGAAGTATCCGTTCCTCAGTAAGGACCTCTCTTAAATCATGCCCTTTCTTATTCAGCTCCCTTTGCATTGCCCAGGTATTGTAATAAAAATGGGATTCCCGGGATTTAGGATGCTCTGTTATCTGGCTGAAAAGATAATTGTGTATCAGTGGTTCGATCTTTTCATCTTTTCCGATAAAACTGAAACTATTCCATACAGTTTCGTAATAAGAATCATACGGTATTTTTTCATTATCAAAATAACCTCCTCTTAGTAGCTCCGTAGCTATTGTCCGGGTATTTCCACTTTGCTTATAATGATGAGTTATAAACCAGAAATTTTCATCTTTTATATCAGTTTCGTCACCTTCTACTCCCTGACTTTCATCAATATCTCCCTTTTTCTTGGAGGTAACTTCCGACAACCGAAAACTATTTGCTTCATCTTGTGAGGCATGTTCGTAAGTTAACATTACTTGATGTTTCCCCGTATAGGTAACAGAGAAAGGACCTTTCAAGAAAAGCTCATTATCATCCGTCATCGTATGATTTCTGACAGCAGGATAAAACGTATGGTTCCAATATAGATAATTGGCCATTTGTATTTCCTGTATAGATCCTTCTGTGCTATTATTTAAACATAACCTTGGATAAATCAGATGCAACTTTCCTTCCTTTTTATTTAACTGAAAGTTATATCCTTTGGTTGATTTCAGATGTATCTTCTCTCTGGTAAGTGTTGAGTTTTGAAAATATTGTCGGTATAATTCTATTTTCAAGCCCTTGTAAGAACCCTTACCTTCAAAGTAAAAAATATACTCCAGACCTTGATTAACCAAACTTCTCTCTTCGTATTTAATAAATTCCCATACCGGCATAGACGATGTTACAGTATTTTTGTTAATCTGAAATTCGAAGTAAGGAAGTGCATTTTCAGCTATTAATTCTTTTTGGGTTTTCTTATCGAACACGGATTGGATTGAGATCATATTATTTTTAAAAGATAATACCTGTCGCATTAGTGTATTTTCAAAGGTGAATTCCTTGCCAATCATGTGCCCGTTGGCTAGCATATTATTATCAAAAAAGAAAAATAAAATGACTAGTAAAAAGATGTTCTTAGGTTTCATTTAATTTGTTGCAATATTGGAAGGTGTATCAAAAGTACCTCTGGGTTAAGAAAGAATAAACTTTTGACACACCTCTATGATTTTCATTTATTTAGGCATAATCTGATAATCATTCTGTTTCAATTCCGGATTTACATCAACCTGTTTCTGTGGAATCGGAGTAGTGAGGTTTGTTTCATTGAGTTTAAACCCTTTACTCGTCATTACTTCTACCGCACGACCGGTGCGGATTAAATCGAACCATCGGTGCCCTTCGAAAGCCAGTTCTACACGGCGTTCGTGTTCCACAGCCAAGAAGAATTCATTTTTATCCGAAGTTTTAATATCAATGGGAGAGGTTTCTGTTGTCTGGTAACCGAATCCCCGGCGGCGCACTTGGTTGAGGTAACCACATGCCTGCGCTGTTTTTCCATTCTGGTTCAGTGCTTCGGCATACATTAAGAGTATGTCGGCGTAACGAATTACCGGGAAGTTGTTATTACTGTCGCCGTTTTGATAAGGGACGTCAAAGTATTTCTTCACATAACGTGATTCAATCCATTCTCCGTTTTTACGTGAGTCGTTATAGCCGAGTGCCATAGAAAAGTCTCTTCTCAGGTCACCTTCTTCATAGGCGTTATACATGCCCATTTCCGGAACGTTATTACCTCCCGTTCCTCCTACCTGAACGACATTGGCTCCCGAGTTGAAAGGTGCAAAGGTGTTCGGAAAATTACTTCCTTCTCCGTATCCGCCTTTCTTGAACTGAACTTCGAAAACAGCTTCTTTGTTATTGTGGTTATCCGCATGGAATACACTGGCATAACCCTCATTATTCAATGAGCCTGCCGCGTTCTCTAAAAGTGCGTATGCCGAACTGTTTACCACTTCTGCCAGTTTGGCTTCGGCTTCCGGGTATTTGTTCAGTGTGAGATATACTTTGCCTAATAAAGCTTTGGCAGCTCCTGAAGTAGTCCGACCGATATTCGCGTCTTCCTTGTAAGAAGCAGGTAATGCTTCGGCTTCTTTCAGGTCGGCGATAATCTGTTCGTATACTTTTTCTTTCGAATCTATCACATATTTATATGATTCACTGATACTTATCTCGTGCAATACCAGTGGAACATTTCCATATACGCGAACAAGATTGAAGTAGGTCAATGCCCGGAGAAATTTGCATTCCAGTTTATACCGATCACTAAGAGTTTTCTCGATAACTACATTTTCAATACGATCTAAAACCGTGTTGACACGATTAATACCGGTATAGCTCATATTCCAGAAATTGGCAATATAAGGATTCGTAGTACGGATATAGAACTTATCGAATTCGTCTTGATCGACTACGGAACCTGAAAGTAAATTGCGTGTATTGTCTGATGGGATTTCCGCGAAAACATACCAGTTGCCATATTGGCTGTCCTCCTGAAGCGTGGAGTACGCACCGTTGACGGCCATCGTAAATTGTTCCGCCGTTTGATAAAATTGTTCCGCTCCTAATTCATTTTTCGGTTTTAAGTCGAGAAAATCACTACAGGATGTAAGGCCTAAACACAAGCCCAATACGATTATTTTATATTTTGCTCTCATACTTATTATTCTGTTTTTAGATATTAACAATTAGAAAGTCACATTCACGCCTACCGTAAAGGTCCGGTTCAAAGGGTACATTCCATAGTCGGTACCGGGAGCCAGCGAGTTATCCTGTCTATGACTTGTTTCCGGATTGAATCCGCTGTAACTGGTGAATGTCGCCAGATTCTGGATAGACATGTACACCCGGGCATTCTGCATGGTGCACTTTTGAGCAAGTACCTTAGGCAAAGTGTAACCCAGTGTCAGGTTATTGATCCGGATAAAAGAAGCGTCTTCCACCCAACGAGAAGAAACGGCGTTGTTTTGTCCCGTGGTCAACGCATTGGCACGTGGCGTTTTACCATCCCCCGGATTTTCCTCGGATCGCCATCTGTTGAGGACTTCCTTCATCTGGTTCTGGTTTCCTTCCAACTGTGTAAAGAAACGTTTTCCTAAGAACATCACATCCCTGCCATGAACACCTTGCAACATTACACTGAGATCAAAACTCTTGTATGTTAACTGGTTGGTCATCCCCCAGGAAAATTTAGGTTCATTGTTACCAATAATGGTACGGTCGTCGGCATCAATTTTTCCATCGTTGTTTATATCGGCATATTTAGCATCGCCCACATGCGAGTCGGCAAGGCGGGGGCTGTTATCCAGATCTGCCTGGTTCATATAAACTCCTATTTGTTTGTAGCCATAGAAATTTCCCATCGGCTTACCGATCATTGTGATGTGTGTCGTTCCGGCGCCACCGTCGCTTTGTATCGGATCGCCTGCCGGACCGAGAGCAATTATCTTATTACGGTTCATGGACATATTCAGATTGGTGGTCCAACTGAAGTCTTTATTCATTACATTGACAGAATGGGTCGTAAGCTCAATCCCCTTATTGTTCACTTTACCAATATTACTCCAGGCTCTGGAAAAGCCGGTAATTGTTGGAATATCTACTTCGAGCAACAGGTCGGTTGTTTCACGTTTATACAAATCCAACATAAACGATAGGCGGCTATTGAGTATGGAAAACTCAAATCCCAGGTCGTATTGCAAGGTCTTTTCCCAAGTCAGGGCATGATTGGAAAAGCTATGTTGTGCTGACCCGGTGACAACATTCCCGGTTCCGGAACCAAATACGTAGTTTTGATTGTTCATCGTACCGATCGAGCCATAATTGTTCGACATGCTGTTGTTTCCGGTTAAACCAACACTTGTCCGTATTTTCATATCGCTAAGCCACTTGATGTTTTTCATGAAATCTTCCTGCGAAATTCTCCAGGCTATCGACCCCGACGGGAAATAACCGTAGCGGTTGTCCTTTCCGAAGCGGGAGGAACCATCGGAACGGATCGAGGCCGTCAGGTAGTATTTATTGTTGTAGCGGTAATTCACACGGGCCAGATAAGAGATCAATGACCATTCATTCATATCGGAAGAACCGCTTTTTACCTTTGCATTATTCAAGGTACGGATAATATCGTCCGGAAAATCTGAACCTTCCACTTGGCTTTGATTGTAAGTGTTCTTCTGAAAGGTAAATCCGGCTACAGCATCGATTTCATGGGCGCCGAAAGAAGTAAAATAGTTCAATGTGTTTTCGTTCAGCCAGTTGAAAACTTCTCTGTTTTCAGTATTACCTTTTCTGTCGGTTGAGGGAAGTGGAGCTACCACTCCACCTTTAGGAACGGTGGACGGACGGAAAAATTTACTTCTGTAGTTCATCATGTCGGCGCCTATCGTTGTCTTAAACTTCAGATTTTTCAAAATGGAAATTTCAGCAAACATACTTCCGAAGAAGCGGAGATTGGCACGTGTGTTCTCGATATCTTTTGCTAAAGCTACAGCATTGGGAACACCTGTCAATCCGTCGCCGGCCACAGCGTATTCAGCCTGCGAAGACCAGGTTCCATCCGGATTGTAAACAGGCATGAGGGCAGTGGTTGCCAATGCCGGGATGACGACTCCGTCATTCGTCCAGTGTCCCTCGTTCACTCGGTTTTGATCGATATAGGTCGGCGCCAGGTTGATCCCAACTTTCAGCCATTTGTTAAATTCACTTTCAATTTTCGCACGCGCTGAGAAACGTTCGTAATCGCTTCCTATGATGATCCCCTCCTGATTGAAATATCCGGCAGAGAACATATATTTTGTTTTTTCGTCTCCACCGGAGACAGAAACCTGATAGTTTTGGATAGGCGCTGTACGGAAAATTTCGTCCTGCCAGTCTGTTCCTTTACCTATGGCTGCCATAGCCTCCGGATCATCGTATATTGCCGGATAGCGATAACGGTTACCGGCAGGGCGTACTTCTAACGGATCATTGGGCGATGCACCCGAAACACGATCTACATAATTATTGTTGAAAGCTTCCCTACTGAATTCTACGAACTCCTCAGCATTGAGCATATCCATTTTTTTAGTGATATTCTGAAAGCCATAATATATATCCAGGTTTATACTCAATTTCCCGGTTTTACCTGACTTGGTGGTAACCAGCACGACTCCGTTTGCCGCACGCGAACCGTAAATGGCAGATGCGGAGGCATCTTTCAGTACTTCTATAGATTCGATATCACTCGGATTGATAGAATTCAGATTTTGTTCGCCCAGAGGAAAACCGTCGACTACGTATAACGGGGAACTGGAAGCAGAGATCGAACCCGCTCCACGCACCCGGATAGTGGCAGCTTGTCCGGGAGATCCGCCTACCTGCTGAACCTGTACACCCGCCAGTTGTCCGGCCATGGCTTGTGTAGGGTGTGATACTTTCAGGTCTTTCATCGAACCGGCTGATATCTGGCCTACGGAACCTGTTAAGTCTTTCTTCTTAACAACTCCATAACCAATAACAACTACTTCATCCAAGATTTTCGAATCTTCTCTCATGATTATATTCAAATGAGTCTGATCAGTGATTTTAATTTCTTGAGTCATATAACTGATATAGGAAACTTGAAGAATCGCGTTTGCGAGCAAACCGGTAATGGTAAACTTACCATCCAGGTCTGTAATGCTTCCGTTAGTGTTACCTTTTTCGACTATGTTCGCTCCGATAATCGGCTCGCCTCTTTCATCGGTGACTATACCGGTAATTTTTTTAGCCGATTGCTGGCTTATCCTGTTTTGTTCGGAAAGGTCATCGCGTTTGATAAGTGTAACGTTTTTGCCAACTAATTTGTATTCCACGTCAGTTCCTGTGAATATTTTATTCAAAACATCAAAGACAGATTCATTATTGGCATTTAGGGAGACCTGCCGATTTACATTTACCTCGTTCTTGTTATATACGAACAGGTAATCGGTTTGCTTCTCTATTTCATAAATGATTTCCCTGAGGGAAAGGTTTTCTGCATGTATAAACACTTTTACATTCTGCGAATTGACTTCTATTGCAAAAAGGGTGTGAAGACATGCAAACAGGGCAATAACTGTGATTTTCATAATACGAAATATGTGTTTAATTTCGGATATGGATTGTTTGTACAAAATATAATTCATAATTTTGTATGTAATTGCGTTAGTACTTTGATTAATTATTTAAGATCGGGGTTCTAACCCTTAACCGGTAAGTGTTGGAGCGCTTGCCGGTTTTTCATTTATTTTTTATATCTGTATCATATGCTATTAGTATTAGGAGGTTTGACAATAAAATCTATATAAGAATCAACGTTTGCAGAAATTTGGATGTTGAATTAATTAATAATGATCAGATTTTTTTCTTCATCTTTTTTGTAGCTAAAATGATGGGTAAGCTGCAAAACATCCAGAATATGGTATAAGCCGTCTCTTGTCCGGAATTTAGCAGTAGAATGTTGTTTGTTTTGTACAACAAACTTATTGTTTATCTGAATATTCATGTCAAAATATAATTCCAGCTTTTTTAATACCTCTATCAATGGCTCATCAAAATAGAGAATGCCTTTACGCCAAAGAAAATAGTCGATATGTTGTATGGGAACGACCGATAGCTTGTTGTTTGTCAGTATCGCCTGATTATCAGGTGCTAGAGAAAACACCTGATTTGTGGCATAGTCGGTAATCTCAACTTTTCCGGTTAACAGAGCAGTTTCAAAATCTTTTGATTGTCTGTAGGCTCTTACATTAAAAGAAGTTCCTAACGCCTTAATATCATAGTTGGGTGTAGATACAATAAACGGTTTGTCTTTATTTGCTTTTACTTCAAAAAAACCTTCCCCATTAAGACTAACTTTTCGTTTTCCTTTAGTGAAACGGGTCGGAAAATTCAGTGTGCTACCAGCATTCAACCAAACCTGAGAACCGTCGGCTAAAGTAAGTTGTGCATTTTGTCCGGGCGGAACATATATGGTTTGCATAGCAATATCCTCTTCTGTATCTACGAAAGACAGACGTATACAATAATGTAAAGCAAATCCTAAAATAAAGATCGCAGCTATTTCTATTGCTTTTTGCCAGATGTGTTTCCGTTTTATCTTCTTTTGGAAAGGCTTTGTAATAACTTCAGGAACCTCATACCAGAAATTTATATCATATAAACGGCATAGCTGCTGATAATATTTCATATTTGCCTCATTGGCATCTAACCATTCCGTAATTAAACGGGATTGTTCATTGGTTGTACGTCCTTCGAAGTATAATTGTAGTAACTTATCATCCATATTTTCTCTGCTTTATATATAAGACGATAGCTAGGAAAGGTTCACTAGTAGCAATCTTACTTTTTTAATACAAAAACAAAAAATAAAACAGAGGCAGGTAATCTTTCAGGGAAATACGTAGGGCTTTCAGTGCTTTTGCAATATGGTAATCGACCCCTTTTACAGTGATACCTAATGCTTCGGCTATTTCTTTTCCGGATTTTTGTTCAATGCGGCTCATCTTAAAAACGTTCCGTGTTTGTTCGGGAAGTTCTTCTAGAGTACGACTCAGGATCGTTTGTATTTCTGTGGAGAAAATATCTTCCGGATTGCATCCTTCAAGAGTTGATATACGAATGGACAACTCTCGCTGCTGCCATTCAGCCATGGCTTGGAATGCTTCTTCGTAGCTAATCTGTGTTCTGAGGTAATCCAGGGATTTATGTTTGAGTATTGTCAACAGCAAGGCCAAAGGTTTCTCTATGGTCTCCTTTTTCATAGCTTCCCATAATTTAATAAAGGACTCTGTCGCTATATCTTCGGCGACCTGATCGTTTCGTACATACATCCGGGAAAAGCGGTAGGCTTTCTTGTAGTACTTTACATATATGTCGTTAATTGTTCGATCTGTCACATTGGATTACTTAATTTAAGTTGCTATCTATAAAGTATTGAACTAAAAAAGGTTAATCCTGTAATTTTGTAGTACCAACACACAAAAAAGGACTGACCATAGTTACAGAAAACGTTGCAATATACGTATTTTTTGATGATATATTGAAATCTATGAATCACAAAGAGTCGGAAAGCCGTAAAACTACCGATGCTGAAATTATAACTGTCGTTTTGATTGCCGCTCAGTATTTCGCAGAAAACAGGTGGGAACTGCTTTCTCGGATATTGCTAAATATTTGCCTAAAAAGATTCATGCGGTGGCTAAATCCGGTTTTTTGATTAAACTCATGATGTTCATTTGGGCTTATATATTTGATAAATTGTACATATTATAAGTAGCAACTTGGATTAATTAGTTATCTTTATAATGTTCGTTGTTCTAAGCTTATATCGAACTCACGATAATAATAATGTCCATAGTAAAATTGTTTGTATCTTCATCAAATACTTCTCCTTATATCACATTCGCCAGACATTCCATGTTTGCAACAGTACGGAAAAAAGGATAAATCCTAAACCGATGTAAAAAGAGAAGGTAAGTTCTTTGGCTTCACCTAAGAAAAACATGGCGATTATAATACTATAAACTGGTTCGAGATTATAACTCAAGTTTACGGTAAAAGCAGATATTTGTTTTAGTACATCTATTTGTAAAAGATAGAGCAATACAGTACAGCAGACAACAAAAATTAACAGATAGATAAAATCTTGTGTATCCGGAAGAATTGTTTCGACTGGAAAAAAATGCAGATAGAGGGGTATTAGCAAGGTTAGTAAAAGGAAACCACCGAGCATTTCATAAAATACCATGACGGAAGAAGCATATTTACTCCCTGTCTGCTTGTTTGTAATGGTGAAAAGCGCTGCCAGAAGAGAGGATGCAATCCCCAACAGGATGCCTTTACGATATTGTACATCGAAATGGAATATCAAGCCTATTCCCGCTAATGCAATCAGGCTGAATGCCAGTTCCCTGAAAGATATTCGCCGATGACTTATCAAAGGTTCAAGTATAGCCGTGAAAAAACCGGTAAGTGAAAAGCAAATCACCCCGATAGACACATTGGATGCTTTAATACTTCCAAAAAAGAATACCCAATGAAGTGCTAACAGGGAACCGACGCCAAATAGCTTTAGCCTGCCACTCCAACCCCCTAAAGAGGAGACAGAGAGAATCGTCCTTATTAGCCCTCTCTTTTGGAGGTTGGGGGATGGGCTGGAATGGCGAAGTAATAGTATCACCGCCATTACCACCGCGGCAAGCATCATACGATACCAAACCAACAAGCCTTCGTTCAACGTGATTATCTTTCCGAATATACCGGTAAATCCGGCTAACAGAATGGAAAGATGCAGTTTAATAAAGGCTTGTTTCATTATCTCTTACATTTGTTTTTGTAGTAAGGTTAATAGCGGAATTTTCCTCCACCAAGAAATTCTCTCAATAAAGAGGTACCGGGAAGTTCTTCCGCCGGAATGGTATTAAAGTACGTCAGAAAACGCATCAAGCGATACGCTTCGGCGTTTTCTTTGTCGAATTCGCGAACTTCTCTTAAAATGGGTTCGGCGTATCGTCGGAGAACAGCTAATTCATACAAGAGAGCACTGTTGAACATTACATCTGCCGTTTCCTGATAAGGAAATATCCATTTGTCTTCTCCTTTACGGACACTGGACCAACGGGAAATTGTGTCTTTTGCCGAATAACCTCTGAACCGGTGATCACGGATGATACGCCGCAAAAGACGGTTGTCTGTAGTAGGTATCCAGTTATGATTGTCGAGTGAGATAGACGTCAGGGCCGATACATATACTTTATATTTATACCTGTCATCAATATATCTGGTCAGTTCCGGATTCAAGGCATGGATACCTTCTATCATCAGAATGGATTTTTCTCTTAATTTCAGTTTTGTATTTCTATAAACACGCGTACCCGTTGTAAAGCTATAAGTAGGGAGATCTATTTCTTTTCCTTCCAATAGCTTACCCATATCTTTGTTGAAGTAAGGAAGGTCGAGTGCGTATAAAGATTCAAAATCAAATTCACCATTTTCATCTCTCGGCGTGTCTGTCCGATTAAGAAAATAATCATCGAGTGAAATACTTACCGGATGAAGTAAATGGGTGATTAATTGGATGCCCAATCGTTTGGTAAAAGTTGTTTTTCCTGACGAAGAAGGTCCTGAAATTAATACGATACGGGCACCTTTATCATACCGAGCGGCTATTTGTTCGGCTATTTTTGCTATTTGTTTTTCCTGCATGGCTTCCGAAACCATGATTATTTCGGATGTATGTCCACCCTGTATCGCCCTGTTCAAATCACTAACATTGTCCATTTCCAATGTACGTTGAAGTGTTAGATGTTCTTTAAATACTTCAAACATCTTGTCTTGCCGGATGAATGGTTCAACTTCTAATGGATTTGTCTTGCTTGGGATACGCAGAAGGATGCCTTCATAATAAGGAACGATATCGAATACGTTTATAAAACCGGTTGAAGGCGTCAGGCAACCATAAAAGAAATTAATATAACCATCCAAGTCGTAATAAGAAGTATAAGCCATACCGGCGCTTTCTATCAAGCGGGCTTTATCCTCCATTCCTCTTTCGCGGAAAAGGATAATTGCCTCTTCGGTCCGAATGTTTTTGTGGATAAAAGGAATATTCGCATCCACAATTTCGTTCATTCGCTTTTTAATTTTATCAATCGTTAATTGATCTAAATTTTTACCATTATAAATCACGCAATAATAGCCTTTGGAAACGGAATGTTCCAGATTCATGGTAGCTGAAGGAAGTATATCGTTTACGGCTTTAGCAAGTATATGGCACAGAGAACGGACATAAGCCCGAAGTCCTGATTGACTGGTACAATCCAGAAACTCCACATCTTTTGATTGCCAGCAACGATACGTAAGACCCTGTGTTTTGTTGTTTACTAAAGCATTCACCGGCGTATATTGAAGAGGAGTTCCTACGGCTTCATATATTTCCATCAAGGAAGAACCCATCGGAACTTCTTTGTACTGTTTGTTATTTTTGCAATAAATAGTAATCGTTTCAGCCATACTATTTGGGTTAATATTTGTAGTTTTGCGAGTAAAAGTAAGTATATTAATCGGATGAGATTATCCGCTCAACTTTTTTTAAATGGATTATTCTTTTTTTGACTTCCTTACTCTTGCCGGTTCTTTAGGCATGTTCCTGTATGGAATGAAAATCATGAGTGAGGGATTACAGAAAGTATCTGGAGATAAACTTCGCAGTATCCTTTCTGTTATGACGACAAACCGCTTTACCGGCGTTTTGACCGGTCTGTTAATTACAGCTCTTATACAATCGTCGAGTGCTACTACTGTGATGGTAGTCAGTTTTGTAAACGCCGGTTTACTTACTTTAGCACAGTCTATCAGTGTAATCATGGGAGCCAATGTAGGAACAACTGTTACTGCCTGGATTATCTCTCTTTTTGGATTTACAGTAGATATCAGCACGTTTGCTCTTCCACTTATCGGTATTGGTATTCCATTAATTTTCTCGGGAAAGAGTAAACGCAAATCATGGGGTGAATTTATCATGGGATTTGCCCTTCTATTCTTAGGGCTTGACTATCTGAAAAACTCGGTTCCCGATCTTCAGAATAACCCGGAAGTATTAGCCTTTTTACAGAATTATACCTCTATGGGGTATGCTTCTTTATTTATTTTCCTTGCACTGGGTACGATACTTACCATTATTGTTCAATCGTCGAGTGCTACGGTAGCCATCACTCTTATTATGTGTGCAAAAGGTTGGATCCCCTTTGAAATGGCGGCCGCCATGATTTTAGGAGAAAATATCGGAACCACAATAACCGCCAATCTGGCTGCTATCTCGGCCAATATCTCCGCCAAACGCGCCGCTCTTGCTCATTTGATGTTCAATGTGTTCGGCGTTTGCTGGGTAATGGTTGTCTTTTATCCGTTTACCCATATGATTGAATGGATTGTTACAAAATTCGGGCCGGGCGATTTACAAGTGTCAGTTTCTTATGGCTTATCTTTATTCCATTCGTTATTTAATATCACGAACGTGCTTATTATGGTATGGTTTGTGAAGTTCTATGTATATATTTGTTCTAAACTTATCAAACCCAGAAAAGGTAATGAAGAAGAAGAGTTCCAACTTACCTTTATTTCTTCTGGAATGCTTTCCACATCCGAGCTTTCATTGATGCAAGCCAAAAAAGAGATTGCAGCTTATGGCGACAGATGCTACCGAATGCTGGGTATGGTACGGGAATTGTATTATGAGAAAGATGATAACCAATTCCTGAAAATATACGGGCGTATTGAAAAATACGAAAACATCAGCGACCGCATGGAGATTGAAATTGCTAATTATCTGACGCATGTTGCCGAAGGACGTCTAAGCTCGGAAAGTAAGGAAGAATTACGTATAATGCTACGTGCCATCACTGAAATTGAAAGTATTGCCGACTCATGTAACAATTTAGCCGGAAGCATTAAACGCCGGAACGAAGGTAAATCCACCTTTACCGATGAACAAAATGAGCATTTCGACCATATGCTATCGTTAATAGACAAAGCTTTACAGCAAATGAATAAAACGCTTCACCAGCAGGAAACGACTCATGATGATATCAATCCTTCGTATAATATTGAAAATGAAATCAACAATTATCGTAATCAACTAAAGCTTCGTAACTTGGAAGATGTAGACAACAAGAAGTATGATTACCAGGATGGAGTTTACTATATGGATATTATTTCCGAATGTGAGAGATTAGGAGACTATATTATTAATGTAATGCAAGCCATTGTAGAAAAAAAGTTTTAACTATGAGAAATCGAATCTCTTTCCTATTATATATATTACTTGTATATGTGCTATTTACCGGATGTTCAAGGGAAACAATAATAGACAAAGATTCGGATATACCGGATGATGTAAATCACTGGATGGAGCAGAAAATGCGTGATCAGTATTTATGGTACGAAGAAATACCGGAAAGCGGAGCGTTGGATTTTTCCTTAGAACCCGAAAAGTTCTTCTATTCCTTATTGTCGGATAAAGACGGCAAATATAGAAAAGGGGTACACCAACCCTATTCTGCAATCATCCGAAAGAGTGCCACTTCAAAGGCATATATGGGCGATGGCTATTCTTTTGGATTTGAATTTCAATATTATCAGTTTCTCACTTCGAATAAATATGGTTTGATGGTTCTTTATGTATTACCCGATTCTCCCGCATCAAAAGCAGGTTTGAAACGTGGAGATTGGATATACACAATTAATGATAAGCCTGTACCGGATTTGGATAATATCTCCGAATTAATCACATTATTCGATACCTCAACACCTAAAACGTTGGAAATAGGAATTGCCAAAGGGATCGATCTGGAAATATCCCATACCATTTCTATCACGGCTCAGCCTGTGACAGACAATCCTGTGCTGGTTCACAAGACGATTCCTCTGGCCAACGGACAAAAGGTAGGTTATCTGCTGTATAATCATTTTACATCCGGGCCGAAAGATAGTGAAGATGAAACATTTAATAATATTCTTCGTAGTGCGTTCGTCCAATTTAAAGCAGATAACGTAAGCGAATTTATACTGGATTTGCGTTTCAATGGTGGCGGGCTGGTATCCTGTGCACAGTTATTAGCAACAATGTTAGCTCCCAAATCAGCGTTGGATGATATTTTCTGCAACCTTACATACAATAATAAAAGTAAAGAGAATAAGAAGACGTTGTATTTAGATCCGAACCGAATTAATGAAGGAAGACCCGGAGCGAATCTTAATCTCAGCAGACTTTTTATAATAACAAGCGAACGTACGGCGTCGGCTTCTGAAATGGTTATCAATGGGTTGTCTCCTTATAAGGAGATGGAACTTATACAGGTAGGCACTAAAACCGAAGGAAAGAATGTGGCTTCCATTACAATCACTAACGACCGTTACGATTGGGAACTACATCCTATCATAAGCCGTTTGAGCAATAAAGACGATTTTTCGGATTATTCAAATGGTTTCTCTCCTACGCAGGGTTTTGAATGTGATGACTCTAGACAAGGTGATTACTATCAATTAGGTGACTTGGAGGAATATATTTTAAGTCATATCCTGAATTATATTGCCTATGGAAACTTTACCAAAAAGAAAAGTCAATCGTTTCGATCCGTTGAAGAAACAAACGTAATCCCGCTTTATAATTCGCTCGATTCAAAGAAAACAAACGGAGTAGCTATTCTACCCGCAGATTTTTACAGGCCATGAAAAACAAGTACAAAAAGCTCGTAAACGGACAAATTATTACGCCATCAGGTATTTTACGAAATCACTCGCTTATTATCTCCGATAATACAATAGCCGAGATTACGGAAAGTACGATTGAAATCGACAATTGTGAAACCATCGACGCCAAAGGAAACTACATTGCGCCGGGTTGTATTGATATACATTTGCATGGTGGAAACGGCCACGATTTCACAGAAGCGACGCCAGAGGCTTTTTATACTATCGCAGAGGCTCATGCCCGGCATGGTATGACTGCAATATACGCCACGCTTGCCGCCGCTCCGCGAACAACATTCGAACAAGCTATCCGTACCTGCGAAGAAGTGATGGTTGATCCGAAAGACGGAGCACGTATCATGGGCCTCCATTTAGAAGGAAACTACCTGAATAAAATGATGTGCGGAGGACAAGACCCCAATTGTCTTTATAATCCCGACCCACAGGAATACAAAGAATTAATAACCTCTACCCATTGTATTAAGCGATGGAGTGCCTCCCCGGAATTACCGGGAGCTATGGAATTCGGACGATATGCCACAGCACAGGGGGTATTGGTATCATTAGCTCATACCGTTGCCGATTACCCTATTGTAAAATCCGCTTTTGAGGCCGGTTATACACATGCAACCCACTTTTACAATGCCATGACGGGAGTGCATAAAGATCGTGAATTTAAACACGAAGGTACGATCGAAAGTATCTATTTAATGGATGATATAACGGTAGAACTAGTGGCTGATGGCATCCATGTGCCTCCTGTTATCCTACAACTTGTCTATAAGTATAAGGGTCCCGAACGCATCGCTTTAGTAACCGATTCTATGTTTGCCGCTGCTTTCCAAGGCTCGGTTGAGGGAATAGACAGTCGGATTATTGTAGAAGACGGTGTAGGTAAATTAGCCGACCGCTCTGCCCTAGCCAGCAGTATCGCTACGGGCGACAGACTTATACGCACCATGGTACAAATGGCAGACATCCCTTTAACAGACGCTATTCGCATGGCATCCGAAACGCCCGCCCGAATTATGCATATAGCCGACAAAAAAGGAACCTTGGAAAAAGGAAAAGACGCTGATATCATCATTTTCGATGCGGATATCAACGTCTTCACTACGATTGTAGAAGGGAAAAAAGTATTATAATTGTATTCCTTACGTTCTATTATTTCACTTCCAGTTCTTTATCATACGCTTCCTTATTGTTGATAATGCGGAGCGCTTCGAGATAGCTGGGGTTATCATCATTCATAATCCGGAAATATTCTGCCATATCATACATATCGCGGGCAATAAGGGCTTTTATCTGGAGTTTGATCAGCGATTTGGAATGTGTATATTGTTCTTCATTGAATTCAATCTTCTCCTCTGTAGCCATATCTAATAAATTTTGTAAGATATCATCTGTTACCTCAAATGATTTTTTATATTGTTCAAATTTACGATAGATAGAGGTCATTTCTTTTCTGTTCTGATCCAAGTAACTCATAGCAACACGATTAATCAGCCCGGTTGCAACTAACCGGCGGTGATAATCGGTAAAACGGGTCGTATCTATCGGGATAAACAGATCCGGCATAATTCCTCCTCCGCCATATACAATCCGATTATTAATCAGTGTTTTGTATTTCATAGAATCAGGAAAATGAATACTGTCGGCGCTCATTAATTCTCCACGATTATAACGATCGATCAAATCATAGTGATATTCTTCTTTCTTACCATTTTCGTAGGGCCTTTGAATCCCTCTTCCGGTGGGCGTATGGTAGCGCGAAACGGTTAAGCGGATCATTGAACCATCAGGTAGCGGGATAGGCTTTTGCACCAGCCCTTTTCCAAATGTCCGGCGTCCTACGATAACGCCTCTGTCCCAATCCTGTATGGCGCCGGCAAAGATTTCACTGGCCGACGCAGACGATTCGTCGACCAAAACAACCAAACGTCCATCTTCAAAGTTTCCTTTTCCTGTTGCTTTGGCTTCTTCTCTGGGCTGTTTGGCTCCTTCCGTATAAACAATCAATCGTCCCTGGCCGAGAAATTCATTGGCCATATCGATAGCTATATTCAAATAGCCACCACCATTGCCTTGAAGGTCTACGATAAGATCTTTCATTCCGCTTTTCTTCAGTTTATCTAAAGCCTCACGGAACTCGTCGGCTGACGATGCTGCAAAACGATTTAATTTTATATAACCCGTATGTTTATCCGCCATATACGCAGCATCAAGGCTATAAACCGGTATTTTGCCGCGAATAATCCTAAAAGCGATCAGTTCCGGTTCGTTTTGGCGAAGGACTTTTATTCTTACCTCCGTACCTTTAGGACCGCGCAGACGCTTCATAATATCGGTAGTTTTCATTTTCACACCTGCAATCAAGGTGTCGTTTACCATAATAATGCGGTCGCCGGCCATAAGCCCTACCTTTTCGGAAGGTCCACCGGCTATGACTTGTATTACATACAATGTATCCGTGAGCATGTTGAACTGAATACCGATTCCATCAAAATTTCCCTGTAAGGGTTCGGTCATTTCTTTTGTCTCTTCGGGATCAAGGTAATTGGAATGAGGGTCAAGTTTTTCCAACATTCCCACAAGAGCATCTTCTACTAATTTCCCGGTATCGGTAGAATCAACATATAAGCTCGATATAGCAAATAATGCCATCGAGAGCTTCCGTGATTCCTGATTTATGTTGTTCTGTGCAGTTATTTGCATAACAGAACAACTCACAAGTAACAGGTACAATTCAATTTTTTTCATTCTTTCTAATTTGCCTCAAATGAATATTAATACAACTTCGTCTCTTTAGGCACGAAGAGGGAGATATCTTTACCGTATTTAAGCAGTTCGCGAACGATGCTGGAACTGATATGGGTATGTTCGGGTTCTGTAAAGAGAATAAACGTATCTATCCCGGTTAGCTTACGGTTTACATCGGCAATGCTTTTTTCGTATTCAAAATCATTGACTGTGCGGATACCACGTAAAATAGATTGCGCACCTACCTGAACCGCAAAATCAACAGTCAGGCAATCATATAGCTCTACGCGTATACGATCGTCTCCCATATATAACTGGCGGATACTATCCAAACGTTTATCAAGCGAAAAATAAGTCTGTTTTTTTTCATTGATACCGATAGCGATCACAACTTCGTCTACCAATGTGAGTCCCCGGCGGACTAATGATTGATGGCCGATGGTAAAGGGGTCGAATGTTCCCGGAAACAAGGCTACTTTTTTCATCTACTTATATTTCTTCTTCTACTACCAGGTTTTCAATAATAAAGCTTTGCCGTTCCATGGTGTTCTTTCCCATATAAAAGGCCAGCATTTCTTTTACAAGGTCTTCTTTCTTCATGGTAACCTGATCAAGACGAATATCTTTTCCAATGAAATTTTTAAACTCATCCGGCGATATTTCCCCTAATCCCTTAAAACGGGTGATTTCAGGATTTTTCCCGGCAGCAGCCATCGCCGCCAACCGTTCTTCTTCTGTATAACAATACCAGGTTTTTTGCTTGTTTCTTACCCTAAACAAAGGCGTTTGCAAGATATACACATGATTCCGTTTGATCAGGTCGGGGAAAAATTGTAAAAAGAAGGTAATCAGCAACAACCGGATATGCATACCATCCACATCGGCATCTGTCGCAATAATTACCTTGTTATAACGAAGTCCTTCCAGTTCATCTTCAATATTTAATGCAGCTTGCAACAAGTTGAATTCTTCATTTTCATAAACAATTTTCTTTGTTAGCCCATAACTGTTTAATGGTTTTCCGCGTAAACTAAATACGGCTTGTAGATTTGGGTCCCGGCTTTTCGTTATCGAACCGCTTGCAGAATCCCCTTCTGTAATAAAGATACACGTTTCTTCCTGCTGATCTCCTTTTGCATCATTCAGGTGGATACGGCAATCGCGTAATTTTTTATTGTGCAGATTGGCTTTTTTCGCCCGTTCGCGCGCCAGTTTGGTAACACCTGCAATGGCTTTCCGTTCTTTTTCGGATTCCAGGATTTTCTTCAGCAACGCATCAGATGTTTCTTGGTTCTTGTGCAAATAGTTATCCAACTCTTTTTTAATAAAATCACCGATAAATTTGGATACGGTAGGCCCTTTAGGCCCCATGTCTTTTGAGCCTAGTTTCGTTTTTGTCTGGCTCTCAAATACAGGTTCTTCTACTTTGATACTGATAGCAGATACAATTCCGGAGCGGATATCCGAATAGTCAAAGCTTTTATTATAATATTCTTTAATAACACGCCCGATCGTTTCTTTAAATGCTGAAAGATGTGTTCCACCTTGTGTGGTATATTGTCCGTTTACAAACGAATAATATTCCTCTCCGTATTGATTGCTATGTGTGATTACCAGTTCAATATCTTCGCCTTTCAGGTGGATAATCGGATAAAGAGGCTCAGTCGTCATATTTTCGTTCAGCAAATCGGCTAAACCATTACGTGAAAAGAATTTTTTGCCATTATATATAATGGTAAGTCCGGAGTTCAGGAAAACATAGTTTTTCAGCAGGCTTTCGATATACTCATCTTTATAGGCATACTCTCTGAAGATATCTTTATCCGGAGTAAATGATGTAAGCGTACCATTGGTTTCTTGTGTACGGACAATCTTCGACTCATCTGTAATAATAGCCTGGTTGTATTCTACCCTTTTACTTTCGCCATCCCGGTTGCTTTGTATCAGGAACCGGCTACTCAGCGCATTCACCGCTTTGATACCTACCCCGTTCAGTCCAACAGATTTTTTAAAAGCCTTGCTATCGTATTTCGCTCCGGTATTCATTTTACTTGAAACGTCTACCACTTTTCCCAACGGAACGCCACGCCCATAGTCACGTACTGTTACGGATCCATCTTCTACTGTTACTTCAATTGTTTTCCCAAATCCCATCATATATTCGTCGATGGAGTTATCCAGTACTTCTTTTAGCAATACATAAATACCGTCGTCTGCGTGAGTGCCATCGCCTAACTTGCCGATATACATACCCGGACGCCGGCGAATATGCTCCATCCATTCGAGGGTTTTTACATCATCATCATCATAATCTACCGGATTCAAAGGCCTGTTCTCTTCCATATTCCAATTTTCACCTTTCAATTTTTTAACTCTTTTTTAAATGCCCTTCTTGTCTTATGATGTTCGCGTTTAAAATAGTCCCATTGTGCCTGGACAGCGTTGTTCGTTTCCAGTTCCGGATTACTTTCGGCATACTCTACGCCTGCGTTCATATATACGGGAATCAGATCGTTGAACAATAAGGCATTCACACCTTTTCCTTGATATTCGGGTAATACACCGGTTAAATATAGATCTACTACTTTGGGTTTCGACTTTAGCGCTCTCAGCAAAGGGATAATACCAAAGGGAAAGATTCGCCCCTTTGCTTTTTGCAGCGCTCTTGATAAATTGGGGAGGGTAATACCAAATCCTACCACTTCATCATCCTCCTCGCGTATAATTACCGTTACCATATCAAGCCGGATCATCGGGATATACATTTTTACATAGTAATCTATCTGTTTATCCGTTAGGGGTGCAAAACCATATAATGGAGAATAAGCGGCATTTAATGCGTGAAATATTTTATAGGCATAGGGCCAAATTTCCTTCCGATTTTTAAATTTCATGGTTTTCAGACCATATTTCTTTTTCACGATTTCGCCTATCCTCAGATGCTTTTCCGGTATTTTATCCGGAATGTATATCTTAAATTCTTTCCAGTCTTGTTCTTTTTCATACCCTATCCGCTCCATGTGTTCGGGATAATACGGATGGTTATATATCGTAGCCATGGTTCCCAATTGGTCGAATCCATCAATCAACATTCCTTCATGGTCTAAATCTGTAAAACCTAACGGGCCGTGAAGTTCGTCCATACCCCTGTCTCTCGCCCAGTTTTCAACAGCGTCAAATAAGGCATCGACTACTTCAGCATCATCAATAAAATCCACAAAACCAAAACGCGCCCTTTTTTGTTCCCATACCTCATTGCTACGATAATTGATTAGACCTGCAATCCGACCTACTATCTTGTCGTCACGATAAGCAAGAAAACAAACGCCCTCACCAATTTCGAATGCAGGGTTCCTGTTCTTGTCTAACGTCATCATCTCTTCGTCAATCAAACCTGGTACATGATAAGGGTTGCCTTTATAGAGCTCGATATTAAACTTTACAAACTTCCTACGTTCTTTTTTGTTTGTTACTTCTTTGATTATTACACCCATTTCTAACTTTTATTAAGTAGGCAAAGTTACATAATAAATTCGAATCATTACTTACCATACAAAAAAACAACAGCGATCCTTACGGTCAATGTAGCTACTATCCAAATAAGAAAAATGTTTGATACGATAAGCGGTACTAATATGCTCCGCGGATTGTTCGGCATGCTCTTTCATCAGAATAGGATTGAAATCCTATTTGTTTTAATTTTTGCTATAAATTGGAAATCATATCTTTTAATTCCTGGCTTACTTTCATAACGGTATTGATATCTTGGCGTAACAGTTTCCGTTGGTAAGTAGCGATGAAATAAACAAGTAACCCTAAGGGGAAGAATAAACCGATAAGCATACTGATCTTCTTGTTAAGATGAGCTCCTAATTGTTTGTATCCTCCGATAATAGGGTAGTCCATTAATTTATTTAAAACTAAATTTTGGTCGGAGTTCGACAACTCGTCTACCATATCCTCCATTCCTAGGGCTAATTGTTCGGCTGCGGGGTCTTTTCCTCCTTCCTTCCAATAGGTGAAATAATTAATCCAACGTTTTTGTTTGTTTAGATAATCACCACAATCAATTGCTAAATCAGTAAGGCGCGGAACTAAATTTTGATAATCAGGGCTGTAAATAATGACTTCTTTCTTCTCTACCTTTCGTGTAGTACGTTTGCCTAGAAGGCTTTTTAAGGCATTTAAATATGTATCGGCGTTCAAAATAGCAGAATCATTAACCGCTTTATAGGTGAGGAATATACCTAAAGGAGCCAATACTACCGAACTTAGCCACATGCCTTGCCAGGCAGGCCAAACGCCGTCGCGCGCCATCTTGAAACCAATATTATTGACTACATAATAAAAAATAAACAGAACAACGGATAGAACGACCGGCGTACCCAGTCCTCCTTTTCTGATAATGGCGCCTAAAGGAGCTCCAATAAAGAAGAATACCAGGCAGGCAAAGGGAACAGAGAATTTGTTATGCCATTCGGTAAGGTGGCGCCTCATTTTTAATGACTCGTCGCCAATAACGGCAGCTTTAAAGAAATTATCCGATTTTAAATACTCCAGGGAGGATTTTGTCCGTGTAAGTAGGGATACTTGATTGCTGGCAGATTCTGCCAGGTACAAGCTATCAAAATTCAATGCCAGAGAGTCTGTCTGTAAAGTTGTTTTTCCTTCTTTTGCGCCTCTTTGAGGAGTACCCGGAAAGACTTTTTTGTAGGAAACCGTATATACGCTGTTCGCATTTACTTCTCTCATGCTATCAAGACGCATCGACATAGAATCAATGGATGTTTGCAAATTTTCCAGGTTCTTACCGATATAATTGTTTTGGAATAAAGATTCGTCTGTCCGGGAAAAGTTTGCATCAAATTCAATAAATAATTCTTTACTTTGAAAAGTTTCCCTCCTGTAAGGAACAGCCTGTTTATTCTGTGCGGAACTAGATTGCGTCTTCAAATCCAAATTTTCGAATGATTCACCGCTGTATAAGATTAAGACAAGAAATAACTTATCCGACGACATTTTCAACCGGCCCGAATCGGCGACAAACACACGGGCTTTATCAAAACCATTCGAGTAGTCGTAGATCATTAAATCTTTCAGCAAACCGCTTTTGTCGCTTTTATCTCTTACATATATATTATAGTTGGAAATCTCTGAGCAGAAAACCCCTTCGGGAATATTTAATTCCGGTGATTTCTGTCGCATGGAGTAAAGCAATGAATAGAATTTAACCTGTACCACAGGCATAATATTGTTCTGGTAAAAAAAGGCGCCGATACTGGCAAGCCCGATGAAAATAATCAATGGCTTCATAATATTAATAAGAGAAACGCCTGCCGATTTCATGGCAAGCAACTCTAAGCGTTCGCCTAAATTACCAAAAGTCATGAGGGAAGCCAAAAGAATGGCAAGAGGCAGCGCCATGGGTACCAGCATCAAGGCGGCATACAGAAACATTTCGCCTAATATCAGCATATCAAGCCCTTTCCCTACCATATCATCTATATACCTCCAAATAAACTGCATAAGTACGATAAACAAACAAATGCCGAAAGTCATGATGAATAACGGCAGGAATGTTTGCAGCATGAATGTATATAGTCGCTTAATTTTCAGCATTGCCTATCCATTGAAGGGGCAAAAGTAGTGAAAAAATGGTATTAAATACCTAACGTACGCTTTAATTCAATAATCTGAGAATCCCATAATTCGATTGCATCTTGTTTTTCATCAGGTTCGGCAAAGTCGGTTATTTCAAGGGCAATGTCGCCGGTTAGTTCTATTGTATGGATATGGAACTCAAAATAAGTAGCGTCATCTTCTTCATCAACCCAATGGTAACGAACACTTATTTCAGGTTTCATAAACACAACTTCAGCCTCTTCTTCCTGTTTATCCCATTTAAAAATATACTTATTATCATGGATAGATATGTCGTTGGCAAACCACGAAGCAAGTCCCGGTGGGGTAGTGAGATGATTCCATAAACTCCTTCGTGAAACGGTGGCAAAAACATATTCAATATGATACTTTTCCTTTTTCATCTCTCAATCCATTAAATTTGCCCTAAGATAGAAAAAAGAATCGAATCACATATCACTTTATAGGTAGAAAAATTATTTTTACACAGAATCGTTTCGAAACCCGATACATTCAAGCGTCTATTTTTTTATAAAAAGAGTTGCACAAGATAAAAATAACTCCTACTTTTGCACCGTCCAAAAAGGCCGGTATTGGCGAGATAGCTCAGCCGGTTAGAGCGCATGATTCATAATCATGAGGTCCCCGGTTCAATCCCGGGTCTCGCTACTCGAAACAAAATAGGCTTATGAGAAATCGTAAGCCTATTTTGTTTTTTTATTTGTACACAGAAAGACTGGAGACAGACCAGCACTATACTTACAAACTTTTTCGCCCTGACCCGCTGGTGGATATGGCAACATCAAACCGCTCCGACGCCCTTGTATATCCTTCAGTCTCTACGGCAGCCGTTTGCTTGCGATATGTTTAAATGAATCTGAAGCGATCGGATCAACAAGATGAGTAATCACCCCCCAATGTACCCAAAAATCACAGTTATTCCTTGTGATTCAAAATAAGAAACAATATAGAGTGTGGACCCTTGTGTGAAAAAGGTAGGCGTGATTTTTTTAACATATCGTATTATTTGTAATATATAAAAACATCTGTTCAGAAAAGGAACTAAACGAAAATTGAACAAGAAAGTAACCGTACTTAACAGCACGCCGAAAATGAATTCGAAAAATATTGTCCTGTTCAAGATTATTTATTTGAGTCAGATTTTGATAAAGAAATCAAACGTATTAAAAGAAATTCAGGTAACTTGCAATAAGATGAATGATTTTGAATACCCCTATTCTCTGCATCACATTTGTACCAGAAACTTATAAATGGCTGATATACTGGCAGGGTAATTTTCAAGGGAATGAAGCAAAAACAGCTAAGAACGAATATTAAGAATGGCGAAGCCACAGTAAACAATTGATACAAATAGTAGCCATTCTATCATTCTTTAAGCTCACCCTGGAGATTTATCTGAAAAATTTCCATGAACCGAGAAAAATAATTAAATTTGCCCGGTACTAATTTTTAGAATAACAACAATTTCATCTTATATAATAAAAATGACCAAAATACGACATTCAAATTTTGAACTATTACGTTTAGTCTGTATGTTGTTTATTCTTTTTAATCATTTATTGCACATGGCTTAAAAGCAGCAGGGTATTATGAGGAAGATAGCATAACAACTATCAGTGTTATGCTAAACAGCCATTTTATAATTGCAGTCAATTGTTTTATTATAATTTCCGGATATTTTTCAATTAAAGCGAGTGTTAAAGGTTTTTTACATTTGTATTTATTCTGTTTTTTTTATAAAATGGGATTAACTCTATTTGCAGTTTTATGTACAGGTATTTTTTCTTATAAAAGTATAATAGTTGCGTTTTTTCCATTATCACATTCGGAGCTTTGGTTTATAACATTTATATCTACTTTCACCTCTATTGAATGATTTAGTCAACAGAATAAGCCAAAAAGAATTTACAGTAATATTGTTATGTTTTAGTATATTGACATTTTATTTTGGCTTTTTATGGAGAGGGGTAATAAACAGTAATGGTTATAATATAATGAATTTTATATTCTTATATCTTATTGGTAGATTTATTGCATTATACACGAGTAATACAAGAGGACAGAGCAAAAAGATCATATACATAATAATTTATTTTATTTGTTCATTTTTAATCGCCTGTTTTGTGATTATTATATGCAAATTAAATCTAAATAAAGACTATATACCGGCCTTAGGATATCCATATAACAGTCCATTAGTAATAATATCATCAATAGCATTTTTTCTGTTCTTTAGAACTTTAAGAATCAGAAGTAAATTAATTAACTGGCTGGCAAGCTCTGCACTTGCAATATATCTGATGCATGAGAATTCAGTTATAAGAGATCATCTTTATAACTATATAAGCGAAATTGGAAAACAAACAACGAATGGATTTTTATTGACTGGATATTTTATTATATTGGCAATTGAAATAATGGTCATTTGTATTTTAATAGATCAAATAAGGATTTTTGTTATGAGTCCGATTGAAAGGATATTATGGAAAATAAACATTGAAAAATATATAAATAGAATAGTCGATAAAATAGTACATATGATAAAATAAAAAAGATTTAATACCTGATAGATTTGTTGTCACATTTACTGTCCAGCCTGATCACAAAAGAATCGAATCCATTTGAAATGTCTGGGAAATAGGTTAAAAGCGTAGGGAAGGGCGTGTCAAAAGTGGCGTATCTTCTTTTTCTATTGCATATATCTCATGAGACATTTTTCATATTGAAGCATCCTTTTTGGTTCACTTTTGGTTGTGGGAGAAATGTTTGACTTTTAAAGAAAATAACATGCACATATAATGTTTTAATTTGTCTAAAAGAGCAACAAAAGCCTCTTTTGAGACGCTTCTGCATAGTTTTTTCAGATTAAAGGCCATAGTAAAATTACCAAAGTCCAGTTGAACTTTGGCAAAGAGTTTGTGTCGGAACCTTTTGTAGGCTATTGTATTGAACTTCATCTGCTCAAATACGATTTCCTTTTGTTCTGATATATAGCCTTTTAATAGAACAATCCTCACAATTGACTGCCTGATAACGACTTAGTTTCGATTCAAAACCATGTTTGTTGGTTAATGTTTTCTCTTCGGTCAAATGCATCTGTTACCCCGTCGGACAAACCAGATAATCTTCGCGGGTATAGTAATAAGAGCTTTCCTGACGGGAGAGGTCGTTCTTAAAGATCGGGATAACCGCATCGAAATAAGTTTTTCAAAAAGTTTTACCTTTGTAGTATGAAACATTCCTTGTTCCAGTATTTTGATTCAGTACCCGATCCTCTTGTAGTTGGTCGTTGCGATCATCTGTTATCTGATATTTTAGTTATAGCCATTTGTACATATTTGACAGGCAGCAGTGATTATCAAGACATGCATCTCTTTGGTAAAGAACGAAGTAAAGAGTTATCCGATATCTTACTTACCCAATGGAGTTTCTTCGGTTGATACCTTTGAAATGGTGTTCAAATGTATTGACAGCAAGGCATTGGAAGAATGTCTTCATATTTACGAAAAAACAATTTTATCCGGTCTTTTTCAAAAACAAGTTATTTTGGATGGTAAGAAACAATGTAAAGTCTCTCCAACTAGTCGAGGTAATAATGGATTGTATCTGCTGAATGTTTGGGTAAGTGAAAATAAGTTTTGTATAGCTCAGAAGAGAGTAGAAGATAAGTCCAATGAAATAACAGCTATTCCTGAACTCTTCGATTCAATAGATATGATTGATTTTGTGGTAACCATTGGTACACAAAAGAATATCGCTAAACAGATACGAGATAAGGATGCACATTATTTACTATCGGTAAAAGGCAATCAGCAAGATTTACTTGATGATGTAGAATGTGCTTTCAAAACACACACAAGATATGATTGCTATCAAGAATTGGATTACGGACATGGCCGAATTGAAACTCGGAAATGCTCTATTTTAAAAGCAACGGATTATCTCTTAGCTGAAACCATTGCGGCATGGAAAGATGTTACTACGTTAGTCAAAGTAGAATCAATTCGCGAAATAAAAGATGTTAAGAGTAAAGGACCCGTTATATATCAGTGATGAAACTATCATGAGTGCTCGCTATTATAACGCCTTGGTAAGAGGACATTGGAGTATTGGCATTTAGATGTCATTCAAGGAAGATGCTTGCAGAGCCAGAAAGGAGAATGCTCCTGAGTATTTATTCATTCTTAGAAAGTTTGCTTTACAACTAGTATCTGCCAAGAAAGATAAGCTAAGCATGAAGAAGAGGTTATACAAGGCAGCATTGGATATCTAAAAAGGATAATACAATTTTGATGCAGTTACCCTAATTTAGATCCTGTTTAAATTTTATTCAACAATAATCTTATAGATGCAATTTTGACCATTTCTTCCGCTGAATCGAATGTGAGCTCATAATTCCTGCAAAGCCTCCTGTAATTGTCAAACCAGGAAAAAGTCCTCTCGACAATCCAACGCTTATGGATAGGACGAAAGCCTTGCCTCTTGAAATTGCTAACCACCACTTGTATGGCGTAACCGAAAGCTTTCCTGAACGTATCTATGATTTCGCCCCGATACCCACCATCGGCCAATATGACTTTCACCGGAGAGCATAACTCCTTTAAGGTTCGCATCAGCAAATAAGCGGCTTTGCAATCGGCTATATTGGCAATTGTCACCATAACAGCTGTAAGAAAACCGTTTTTATCAATTATCACATGCCCCTTGATCCCTTTGACCTTTTTATTGCCATCAATGCCGTTTAAAGAACAATTGTTACCCCAACGTACACTTTGGCTGTCCATTATGCCAACTGTAGGTTCTTTGTTCTGCCCATGTTTGAAACGGTTTTTTTCTCGTAATTCATTCAATAACAAGTCAAAATCCGATAATGCCGACCATTTGAGATAATAATAACGTGAGTTCGATATAAGAAAAAAGATAAAAAATTAGCATAATAACTATGGATTGATTATCTTTATAGTGCTTATTTACAAATGATTAATCAATCCAAGTCGTTATGCTAAGCACGAACGAAGTTATGGAAATATTCTATTTAATCGATGAA
>JAISDJ010000161.1 GCA_031264865.1 Tannerellaceae bacterium
CGTATGAAACAGAGCAACGGACAGATATTCAGAATAAACCGCTGGCATTAATCAAAATGAAGAAGACGACCTTCTTAGAAGCCGTTCATCGGTAGCAAAACAGTAGGTATCAGCAATAGGAATCCCAGGATTACGAGTAAAAAAATAAACTTCCAAACCCATTTAAACTATTTATCGTACGGGCAATTTTACGACTTTGATTACGACAATCAAATCATCGAACATGAGAAACCGAAAAGATGATTTGATTTGCCATTGCATTTTGACCAATGACCATGAATCTACCGAAAAGGAAGTTGTCGCATATTACAATGCCCGGGGAGCCAGTGAGAAAACGTTTGACATCCAAAACAATGATTTCGGGCTGTCAGCTACAAGAGACATGGCCTGAGTTTGAGCCTCAAAAACTTTTTATGTCGATGCCCGGGACCGGCGCGTCTGATTGCATAGAAAGAGTAAAAAGGATTGCACCCTTTTGTTAGTCGACGGCTGTCGACTATTTAACCGACGGCTGTCAACCATATAGTCGACGACTGTCGGTTATATAGTCGACAGCCGTCGACTAACGATTTCATGCCGTACAATTCAAAAAAAAGATCATATAGCGTAAAGAAAATCATTTAATTAACCCTGATCGACTTCTTTCCTCTACTATTCATCCTTTTTCCCTTTTCAGGGCGCCTCAGTAGTTACAAAATGTTAATTGTTTCGTTTCATGCTATACAACATAATAATTTATTGTTGATAAAACGTTTAACTTACTTCCTTTGTGACGAAACGAAAATAGGGTAAAACTATATTTATGAAAAACAATATATCTATAGAGTATATTGCTGATACATTAGATAACGACAAAGTTTCGTATAATGTCATCCACTCTTTGCCGAGGAAAGGGTATCAGCATATCGCTTTGTTTACCTATAAAAGTAAGATTCAGCATATTGTCGAGAGAAAAACAACGAACATCTTCTATAAGTTAATCGATTAACAATTTTATAATGGAACACATGAAAACACGTATCAATCCTCAGGAGAAAAAATCTATCGGTGCGGGAGAAAAGATTATTTCAGCTAATTTATTATGGCCTTTCATATTGTTAACGATGTTGTTCTTTGCATGGGCGATACCAAATAATCTTACAGATACGATGCTTGCGGCTTTTAAACGTATTATGAGTCTTTCTGATTCGAAGACAGCCTGGATACAAGTGGTTTGTTATTTCCTGGGGTATGGTTGCTGTGCGATCCTCGGTGCTTTGTTTATTAAAAAATATACGTATAAAGCAGGTGTGATGGGCGGTCTGGGGATGTATATCCTGGGATGTTTGATGTTTTATCCGGCCATGCTGTGCTTGCAGATTGATGTGAATATCAGCTTTTTCATGTATTTGTTTGCTCTTCTTATTTTGTTTGCCGGACTTTCCGTGCTGGAAACGTCTGCCAATTCATACGTCTATGCTATCGGAGCGGAAGAAAGCGCCACACGAAGGCTGAATTTCTCTCAATCGTTTAATCCTTTCGGCGCGATAACGGGAGGAGTAATCAGTCAGATATTTATCCTCTCGCAGCTGAATACGATGACAGCCACCGAGAGAAGCAGCATCCCTGCAGAAGAACTGGCCGTCATACAAGGCGCCGAGTTGAATGCCGTAACGATGACGTATGTAGGGCTGGGGATTTTTATGGCCTTTTTACTGCTGGCAATCTTCTTCACCAAGATGCCGAATTTGAGGGAAGGTGGTCAGAAGATGGATTTTATAGGAACCTTCAAACGGTTAAGAAAGAATAAAAACTATGTGTGGGGAGTGATCGCCCAGTTCTTCTATGTAGGAGCGCAGGTGGCCGTCTGGTCGTTTATCATCCGCTACGTTATGCAGCATCTTGATTTTGATTCGATCATTGCCTCCCAGGGAACCAATGCTTCTGCCGACGAAATCATCGCCGCACTCCGCTTGGTAGAGCCTATAGGAGCCGGCTTTTATAATGTCTGCGAATTTCTGGGTCTCAACCAGATGTTGCCAAGAACGGCTGAACAAGCGGCGGCCACATATTATGTCATCTCTTTAATACTGTTTGTAATCATGCGTTTTGCCTGTACATGGCTGATGAAATATATCCGGGTAGATAAATTGTTGACTGTATTGGCCATCGCCGCGTTTGTTTGCTGTATTATCAGTATTTATATGAAGGGGGCCGCCGGTGTATATGCTTTAATGTGCGTGTCGGGATGTATGTCACTGATGTTCCCTACTATTTATGGAACGGGTATCAAAGGACTGGGAGACGATACGAAGATAGGAGGCGCCGGAATGGTAATGGCCATCGCCGGAGCGGCTATCCTGACACAGGTACAGGGTATCCTGTCGGATTCGTCCAGTATAGCCACTGCTTTTTGGGTACCGGCGGCAGCCTTTGCCTTCATCGCTGTATATAGTGTGACTATTTGTCGTAAACAACAATTAAAATAACAATATCTTAATTCCTGTATATCATGAAAAAAATAACATTCGTCCTTATTTTCTGCCTGTGCTCGTTTTTTGTATTTGCACAGCAGGATTCGTACAACGGGCTGGATTCTAATATGGGGAATCTATATCGTTTGTCGAACGCGAAGACCCGCTCGATCAGTCCCGAAAACTTTACCGGTGAAAAAGGAAAAGGCGGTATGGCCGAACCGAAAGACAAAGACCAGCAGAATGTGGCCAATGCCGCCAATGCCGCTCGTGATCTGGGACAGGGATGGAAAGTGAATCCATATATCCGGATCAACCCGGGAGAAACGTTTACCATCGCCCAGATAGAAGGCTCCGGCGCAATTCAGCATATTTGGATGACCCCGGCAGGTAACTGGCGCTTCACCATCATGCGTATCTATTGGGACGACGAAAAAGAACCGTCTGTCGAATGCCCTGTGGGTGATTTCTTTGGGATGGGATGGGGCGTTTATGCACCGCTTAACTCTCTGGCTGTTTGCGTGAACCCCGGAAGCGCTTTCAATTGTTACTGGACGATGCCTTTCCGTAAGAAATGTAAAATAACGATGGAGAACATCCATGATAAAGACCCGATGACGTTGTACTACCAGATAGACTATACCCTGACGGATGTACCTGAGGATGCCGCATACTTCCATGCCCAATGGCGCCGCACCAATCCGAATACGACGTCCGATTATACAATTGTGGACGGCATCAAGGGGAACGGGCACTATGTAGGTGTTTATATGGCTTGGGGCGTAAACAACAACGGTTGGTGGGGCGAAGGCGAGATCAAGTTTTTTATGGATGGCGACACAAAATTCCCGACAATCTGCGGAACCGGAACAGAAGACTACTTCTGCGGCTCGTATAATTTCAACAGGGAAGGACAATATACAGAGTTCTGTACGCCTTACACCGGCCTGCATCAGGTAATTCGTCCGGACGGAACCTATCGTTCGCAACAGCGATTCGGGTTGTATCGTTGGCATATCACCGATCCGGTTCGCTTCGAGAAAGACCTGAAAGTAACCATTCAGGATCTGGGCTGGCGGCATGGCGGGCGTTATCTGCCGCAGAAGTCGGATATAGCGTCTGTGGTATTCTGGTATCAGGCAGAACCTCATAATAAATTCCCCAAATTACCCGGATGGGAAGAACTTGAAGTGAATTAAACCCCATTTTGTATGAAGAAAAATATTTTTTGGTTAATACTGCTCATTGCGTTAACCATATTGAGTTGCAACAATTCAAAAAAGAGAACGATGAACGAATATGAAAAAGGAACGTTTGGGTATGATTTTCAGTATCTGTCCCAAAAAGACGATCAGGTAGTTGCCTTGAAGAGTGATGACGCCGAGGCTCAGATTATTGTCTCTCCCAAATATCAGGCGAAAGTGTTTACCTCTACCGCCGAAGGGCTGAGTGGCGCCAGCCTTGGCTATCTGAATTACAAAGTGCTGGATTCGCCGGAGATCAATGAGCACATGAATGGTTATGGTGGAGAGAATCGTTTCTGGTTAGGCCCTGAAGGAGGGAAGTTCTCCGTCTTTTTCAAACCGGGAGCCGGGCAGGTGTTCGACAATTGGCATACGCCAAAGCCTGTCGATATTGAGCCCTGGATCGTTGTGAACGCAGGGGATAAAAGCGTGACGATGGAAAAAGCCATGGATGTGACGAATTATCAGGGAACACTTTTAAGGCTGAAGATTGACCGGACGGTTGCGCTTCTTAGTACTCCCGAAATCAATTCAACACTCGGTATATCTCTGAATGCGGATATAAAAGCAGTGGCTTACGCTACGGAAAACAGCATTACGAATCTGAATGACTTTGCCTGGACGGCGGAAACCGGCACGATTTGTATCTGGATACTCGACATGTTTAATCCCGGCCCGAAAGCGGTAACGATCGTACCGTTTATCTCCGGCGATGAGAAAGAACTGGGGCCTGTTGCCACCACCAACTATTTCGGTGAAATCCCGGCGAGCCACTTCCAGATCAGGAATAACGTTGCTTTTCTGAAAACGGATGGAAAGTACAGGAGCAAAATCGGGATAAATGCCAAAAGGACAAAAGCCATTGCCGGTAATTATGACCCGGATACGAAACGATTAACCGTATCTACGTTTGACGTCGATCCGAATGCTGTTTACCTGAACCAAGAGTGGAATCCGGCAAAAGACCCGCTGACCGGAGATGCTTTAAATGCATACAACGACGGCCCATTGGAAGACGGCAGCATCATGGGCCCGTTCCTTGAACTTGAAAGTGCGTCGCCCGGAGCGTTTATCGCTCCCAATGAGTCATTCCGGCACAACCACAATGTCTATCATTTTGCAGGTGAAGAAAAAGGTTTATCGGAGATAATGAAGACGTTGTTTGGTATATCCATCGAAGAAATTAACACCATCTTTTAAATCAATTTTATATGAAGAACATATATCCTAAAATCGGCATTCGTCCGATTATAGACGGTCGCAGACACGGCATTCGTGAGTCATTGGAAGATATGACCATGGGTTTGGCAAAAAGAGTTGCTGTATTTTATACGGAATCACTTCGTTATCCGGATGGATCTCCGGTTGTATGCGTCATTTCCGACACTTGCATTGGCGGTGTGAAGGAAGCGGCTGATTGTGCGGAGAAATTTGCCCGCGAAAATGTCGGCGTCTCTTTGTCTGTCACACCCTGTTGGTGCTACGGATCAGAAACCATCGATATGGATCCGCTGATTCCGAAAGCTATCTGGGGATTTAACGGCACCGAACGTCCGGGAGCTGTTTACCTGGCTGCCGCATTGGCTGCCCATAACCAAAAGGGACTGCCTGCCTTTGGTATTTATGGAAGAGATGTACAGGATTTGGATAATCCGGAAATTCCTGAAGATGTACAGGAGAAATTATTACGTTTCGCCAAAGCCGGCCTGGCAGTTGCGATCATGCGCGGCAAATCTTACCTGGCCATCGGATCTGTATCTATGGGGATTGCCGGATCAATCGTTAATCCTGAATTCTTGCAAGAATACCTGGGTATGCGCACCGAATATGCAGACTGCTCGGAAATCCTTCGTCGTGTGCAACTGGAAATTTACGATAAGGATGAATATCAAAAAGCCCTGGCATGGACAAAGAAGAACTGCATGCCCAGAGAAGGAGAGGATTTCAATCCGCCACACCTGAAATTCTCACGTGAGAAAAAAGATCAGGATTGGGAGTTTGTCGTAAAAATGACCTTAATCATGCGCGATCTGATGATCGGGAATGAAGTATTGGGCGGAATGGGTCATCAGGAAGAAGCGATGGGGCATAATGCTATTGCCGGTGGTTTCCAGGGACAACGGCAGTGGACAGATTTTATGCCCGACGGCGACTTCTCGGAAGCGATCCTAAATTCTTCTTTTGATTGGAACGGAATCCGCGAACCATTCACTTTCGCAACGGAAGACGACCATTTGAATGCTATCTCCATGTTGTTCGGAAAGTTAATGACCAATACATCTCAAATATTTGCCGATGTGAGAACATATTGGAGCCCCGAAGCCATTGAGCGTATCAGTGGATGGAAACCAGACGGTTTGCTGAAAGAAGGAGCCATTCACTTGATTAACTCCGGATCATGTACACTGGACGGAACAGGACAGCAAACAAAAGACGGTAAACCGGTTATGAAACCTTTCTGGGAAATAACGAATGAAGAAGTCAATAAGATGTTGGACGTTACAACTTGGTATCCTGCCTCATTGGAATATATGCGCGGAGGTGGCTACTCTTCCCAATTCCTGACGAAATCGGGTATGTCGTTGACAATGTGCCGTCTGAATCTGGTGAAAGGTTTGGGACCCGTCTTACAGATAGCTGAAGGCTGGTCTGCTACATTTCCCGACCATGTGTTTGATATGATTAATAAACGAACCGACAAAACCTGGCCATCTACTTTCTTCGTTCCCCGGGTCACAGGACAAGGTCGTTTCAGGGATATCTATTCTGTTATGAATTATTGGGGAGCAAATCATGGAGCGATAAGTTACGGGCATATAGGCGCCGAACTGATAACACTGGCTTCGATGTTGTCTATTCCTGTATGTATGCACAATGTGGATGAGGATAAAATATTCCGTCCATCCGCCTGGGGTGCCTTCGGTTCAGATACGGAAGGTTCAGATTATAGGGCATGCGCTGCATATGGGCCGTTGTATAAATAGAAAACGGCTGAATATAAGATAATTATTTCATCCTGAAAGGGAGTATGTTTTACAGGTTGCTTACCTATAAAGGGATATCATTGTCTCTAAACAGACAGCTATTTGCTTACATAATGTTTAACAATTAAATCAAGAATTTTTATGAGGAAAAAGCATTTAACATTTCTTTTAGTATTTTTTTTCAGTCTCTTATTTTGTATGAATGATGCCGACGGCCAGGTCAATCTGAGTGGGGAGATGTATGATTTGGCTAAAATGAAAAACGGGATGCGTAATCGCCGTGTCAGCAGCTATGATCAGACAGGAAACAATGGAGACCGTCTGACGGCTATTACGCCTGGAGAAACCCGTACTGTCGCTGAAATATCAGGCGCTGGGATTATCAATCATATCTGGATTACGATTGCTCCATCGCCCGAGAGACTGAGTCGCAACGACATTATTTTAAAGATGTACTGGGATAATAAGTCGTATCCGTCTGTAGAATCTCCTATCGGCCCTTTCTTCGGACAAGGATGGAATGAGCAATATAATTACGCTTCTTTCCCGTTGTCGGCAGGCCCTGGAAACGGTACGGGATTATCTTCTTATTTCCAGATGCCCTTTGCCTCTGGGGCGAAGATAGAAATAGAAAATCAGTCGGATATAACGATTGATGCATTCTATTTCTACGTAGACTATCTGGAAATGAAGAAACTACCTCAGGATATGGGACGTTTTCATGCCTGGTATAATCATGAGTTGACCGAAGCTCTCCCTGAAGGTGAAACGGAGTGGGGAACCGTCGGGAAGCAAGGTGAGAATAAAGATGGAGCCGAAAATTATGTCTTTGCCGATATTAAGGGGAAAGGCCATTTTGTCGGGATCAATTACTTTGTGCATTGTCCGAGCCCTATGTGGTATGGCGAAGGAGATGATATGTGGTTTATCGACGGCGAAACTATGCCATCTTTGGTTGGAACAGGAACAGAAGACTTCTTCAATACTTCCTGGTGTCCGAAAGAAGCCTTTTCGCATCCGTATTTTGGTTATCCCCGTGTGAATAATGATATTGGTTGGTTGGGAAGGACCCACGTCTATCGCTTCTTTATCAATGATCCGGTTTTCTTTGAAACCAGTTTGAAAGGGACCATAGAACATGGACATGCCAATAACTTGACACTGGATCTGGCAACCGTCGCCTACTGGTATCTGAGCGAGGCGAAAGCGCTCCCTGTTGCTCCAAGTAAAGAGATGAGAAAGCCCAAACCATTCATTGGCCCGAGTGAAATCCACAAATGGAGACATGAATGGCGGAAAAACAAAGGTCGTGGATCCAAACTTTGGGGAAACGAATAATAAATACCTACTAAAATTTATAGAAACAAATAGTCATGAAAAAGTATAGATCACAAATAACAGTTCTACTTTTTACAGTCTTTTTCTTTTTGACTGCTTCTCTGTTATCAGAAGTGGCAGCACAAGGTTCTATTACGATTCACGGGACTGTAACAGATGCCTCAGGCGAACCTCTTATCGGGGTAAATGTTGTTGAGAAAGGAACAACAAATGGACAAATAACAGATATAGACGGGAAATATACACTTTCCATATCTGGAAAAAACTCAATTCTTTCCTTCTCGTATATCGGATATATGACACAGGAAATGGCCGTCGGAAATAATACG
This sequence comes from Tannerellaceae bacterium, assembly GCA_031264865.1. Classification (GTDB taxonomy): domain Bacteria; phylum Bacteroidota; class Bacteroidia; order Bacteroidales; family Tannerellaceae; genus DFXE01. Next base: position 8,349 of record JAISDJ010000161.1, read on the forward strand.
ACTATGAACGTACAACTTAGAGATGATTCGCATAATCTGGAAGAAGTTGTAGTAATCGGTTATGGTACCCAGGCTAAGAAAGACTTGACGGGTTCTGTCGGCGTGGTTTCGCAGGCAAAATTGGAAAATCAGGCAAGCCCCGGTATCGGACAAAATCTTCAGGGGAAGATAGCCGGTGTTCAGATTATGCAGGATAACGGAACACCCTATGGCGGAACAAGCATTCGAATCAGAGGTAATGGTTCGTTTGGTGCAACAAGTGCTCCTCTTATTGTGGTAGACGGGATGATTACAAATGATGGCTTGAATAATCTGAACCCTAATGATGTAGAGAATATCACCATATTGAAAGATGCTGCTTCGGCAGCTATTTACGGTTCTCGCGGGGCTAATGGAGTGGTTATTGTCACAACCAAAAAGGGAAGTTTTGAGTCGCCTATGAAGATTGATGTTTCTGCTTATGCTTCAGTCGATAATGTACGTTATAAAATACCAACATTAACGGCTAAAGATTATGCGATTTTGGTGAACGATTATTATGCAGCAGCAAATTTACCGGTGCCTTTCTCTGATGCGGAAGTAGGCTCTTTCGGAAAAGGTACTAACTGGGTGGACGAGATAACTCAATCAGGCAATAAACAGAGTTATTCCGTAAACATAACCGGAGGCACAAAAGCGAATGCGTATGCTGCTACGGCTAATCTTTATACAGGCGAGGGAATTATTAAGAACACGACATTTAAAAGGGGAAATATCAAATTAAGTAATGACATGCTTATTTTACCAACATTAAAAGTAGGGGTAAACTTGAATGTCAATTATGGCGCATCTCATAATACAGACTGGGGGCAGGCTATAGACAGGGCATTGATCTATCCTCCTACAGTGCCGGCTTATGATGAAAATGGAGATTATGGCGTTTCATCTCATCATGGAGAGCCTATCACGATGTTACAACCATTAATTGCCGTAGATTTATGGACGTATGATCAAACTTGGAGAAAATTCATAGGTATTGCTTATGCGGAATGGGAAATTGTCAAAGGGTTAACACTGAAAACATCATTCAATGCCGAGAATTATATATGGGATCAGGATCATTTCATACCATCCTATAGTTATGGCCCTAAAGGACTGATTAGTGATCACCCGGTTGCTCAATTGTATGTTGATTATAATAATCGGATAAATTATGAATGGGATAATATCCTTACTTTTAGTAAAAGATTTAATGTGGATCATAATCTTACTGCAATGGCGGGCTATACCTTTCAAGAATACAACCGGAATAGCCTGTGGGGATATCGTACAGATTTCCTGAATAATGACAAGTCTATGCAGGTGTTAAGCGCCGGAGCGAGTAATATTGATAATGATGAAGTAAAAGAGTCATGGGCTATTTTATCCTATCTGGGCCGTGTTAATTATGATTATCAAAACAAATACCTTCTCAGCGCAAGTATCCGTGTGGACGAAACATCGCGGATTGCAAAAAATAACAGAACAGGTGTTTTCCCGGGAGCTTCTGCCGGATGGGTTATTTCTCAGGAAGAGTTTATGAAAGATATATCGTTGTTCAGTTATCTGAAGCTTCGCGCCAGTTGGGGTGTTTTAGGAAATCAGGATATAGGTATCTATCCCTATCAGACTACATTGAATTCATCCGATTTGAATTATGTTTTCGGAGAAGGAACCGATGGCACTACTTTGACGGGTGTTGGCCCGACAGCGTTAGGTAATTCAAGCTTGTTATGGGAAAAGACATCGACAGTAGGGGTTGGTTTGGACTCTTATTTCTTGGATGATCATTTAACTTTTATGGCTGATTTCTATAAGAGAAATACAACAGACATATTAGTGCGTGTGCCTCTGTTATCTACAGCAGGTATTAATACGGATCGTTATCCGTACCAGAATGCCGGAGCTGTTACCAATACCGGGATAGAACTTTCTTTGGGTTACTCAAATGCCAGAGATAATATGCCGCTCACCTATGATGTTTCTGTTAACTGGACGTATAACACAAATAAAGTAACGAAGATTCCGGCCCCGATCGTCAATAATTTTGATCGTGTGGAAGTGGGACATTCGATTAATGAATGGTATGGGTACGTGCAAGACGGTATATTCCAGACTAAAGAGGAGATTGCAAATTCAGCAACGCAGCCAAATGCGGCTCCTGGAGATATAAAGTTTAAAGATTTGGATGAAAATGGGGTGATTGATACAAACGACAGGCAGTTCTTAGGTCATTCAACAGCTCCACATAGCTTTGGAGGCAATATTGCTATGGCTTATAAAAAATTTGATCTGGTCGCTGCTTTTTATGGGCAGTTAGGAGCTTATAGGAATATGGATAAGGTAGGTTTTGCCATTACGCGTGGTGGTGAACAAACATCTGAATGGATGTATAAACAACGGTGGACAGGACCCGGAACAAGCAATTATATACCCCGTGTAGTAGCCGGAGACCCAAATGACAACTACAGACGTTCTGATTTTTGGCTTCGCTCAACAGACTTCTTTCGTCTTCAGAATTTACAGATAGGGTATAATTTTGATAAACTCTTAATGGGGCAATCAGCAAATGTGATTAAGAAATTGCGTTTTTATATTGCTGCTCAAAATCTGTTTTGTATTAATTCATATCCAGGATGGGATCCGGAGCAAAATGTGAATGGTGGATTTCCAATACCCCGGTCTTTCTATGCTGGTATAAATGTGGGATTTTAACAGAGTTATTTTAATTTATAATCTTATGAAAAAAATAATATTCTTTTTATCATTATTATTGGTCTTTGCAGCATGTGAGGATCGATTGGATAAGATGCCTTATGGAGTGGTTTCAACTGACAACTTCTATCAAACGGCAGATGACGCAGAAAAAGCAGTTACAGCAGCTTATAAGTCGTTCCAATTACTGGATGGACAGAATACTTGGAACACGCAGGCAGGATATACTCCTATGGGAGATATAACGGCTCCGGATGCTCAGGCTCACCCTGACTTGGTTGTATATTATCAGATACAGCAATCTATTGTGCCGGCTAGCTCGGATCAAATGTATATGTTGTATTCAAGAAGCTACAAGGCATTATTATTGACGAATATTGCACTTGAAAAACTGCCTGAGATAACGATGGATGAACAATTAAAATCGCGTTATTTGGGTGAATTGTATTTTATCCGTGGATTCTGGATGTTTCGCTTAGCACAGTTGTTTGGCACATCTCCATTAGTGACTAAATCATTGGATATTTCGGAACTCGATCTTCCCAATTCTACCAGAGAAGCAGAATTCGTAGGTGGAAAAAGTGTAAACAGATACAAAATAACTAAAAGCGAACTGCTTGATCAGGCGGAAGCAGACTTTAAAATGGCTTTGCAGCAAAATATAGCCGACAGGAATATCGGAAACCTGTTAGGTAGGGCGGATAAAGGGGCTGTAAAGGCTTATTTAGCGCAGGTCTATCTGGCTGAGCACCGGTGGACTGAAGCAAAAACGCTTTTGGAAGATATTATGTCTTACGGATATGCTTTACTGCCCGATTATAATAATCTCTTCAACGGATCGAGCGACAATAGTATTGAGGCTGTTTTTGAGATACAGTATGCAGCTCTGAATCAAAAAGGAACGGATAGTTTTGGCGCTGTCCTCAATGCGCCTAATGGTGACGGATTTGTTGCAGGAGGAGGATGGGGATGGACTCGTCCGACTCCAGACCTGGAAAGGGAATATGAAGATGGCGATCCACGTCTGATAGCAACCATATTCCGTAAGGATATTGACGACTTTTACGGACAGATATTCGTGGATAAAGTAAATGGAACCGGATTAGGTACCCGGAAATGGTGTATCGGCAATCCTCCTAACAACAACGGGGTTAGTGTTGATGTGTCAAGCTGGTATAATTCCTGTAACTATACTTTGATACGATATGCAGAAGTGTTATTATGGTATGCTGAAGTCATGAATGAATTGGGCGATCAGACTACTGCTGCGGAATACGTAAATAAGGTAAGGAAACGTACAGGTACGACTACCGACCCGAATACGATCAATACGAATGACATAAAGGAACTTTCTCCTATTTCTGCTACATTGAGCTATGAAAATATGTTCTGGGCTATAGTGCATGAACGTCGTGTAGAATTTGCAATGGAGGGAAAATTCGGTTGGGATTTGAGAAGATGGGGTATTGCCAAGTCTTATTTATCTAATTCTTCTGTATGGCAAAATGAAATAACTCCGGGATTCTTTAAATACCAGGATGGAAAAGATGAAATATTTCCGCTGCCTCAACTTGAAATAGACCGTTCCGCTGGCGTTTTGAAACAGAATCCCGGATATGAATAATTAAAATAGAAATTATGAAAATACAGTTGAAATCAGCTTTATTATTGGCGGGCGTCTTCCTGTTTATGACGGGATGTACTGAGGTTACTGCTACAGGTGCTGAAGCGACAAAGGGTACACGTCAGTATAATAGCATTTATAAAAAAGAGTATAACTCCCGTATTGCATTTCCGGTCGGCGGATTGGGAACAGGTATGTATTGTTTGGAAGGAACCGGTTTTATCTCTCACATGTCTATTCGGCACCAACCGGATATCTTTTCCGAACCGGGTATGTTCGCTGCCATTCATGTGAAAGGACTTGAGAACGGCGCCAAGCTATTGGAAGGCCCGGTGGCGGAATGGCGGAAATTCGGGGCTTTGAATAGTGGTTTGGGAGCGCCCGGAGCAGATTATGGATTGCCGAGATTTCAAAACTCGACATTTGAAGCTCATTTCCCCTTCGGAAAAGTAGTACTGGCCGACCAGGATATTCCTTTGGGCGTTACCATTACCGGATGGAATCCGTTCATTCCGGGTGATGCTGATAATTCGAGCCTTCCCGTTGGGGTTCTTGAATATACGTTGGAGAACAAAAGCGGGAAGCCGTTGGAAGCCGTCTTTTCTTTTCATTCCCGGAATTTTATGCAGAAAGGAAGGGAAGGAAGCAGCGTCAATCCGATACAAAACGGATTTATCCTCTCTCAAAAAGGGACGTCTGAAGAACCTCATCTGCAAGGCGATTTCGCCATCTATACAGATCAGCCGGGAACAGTCGTGGATCATTGCTGGTTCAGAGGAGGGTGGTTCGACGGGATGACGATGGTTTGGAATGCGATAGACGCTGGCGCTCTTGTACAGAATGATCCGGTAGAAAAGGATGCTCCCGGCGGTTCTTTATACGTGCCTGTTTCACTGAATACCGATGAGAAGAAGACAATCAGGGTATTTACCGCCTGGTATGTTCCTTTCTCTCATCTGCGAATTGGCGGCGATCCTGCCGATTCGAAAGATAATAATGTGCCGGAGAGCAGATTGGCGGAAGAATTGAGCAATAAGGGGAATTACAGGCCTTGGTATAGTAGCCGGTTTGAGAATATAGAGGCGGTTGCCGGTTATCTGACAGAGAACTATAGCAATTTGTTGCAAAAGACGGAGTTGTTTTCTAATACATTCTATAATACAACCTTACCGAACGAGGTGATTGAAGCTGTCGCTGCCAATCTGACCATTCTGAAATCCCCCACGATCATGAGGACATACGACGGACGCTTGTGGAACTGGGAAGGTTGCGGCGATACCTGGGGATCATGTCATGGCTCTTGCACACACGTATGGAATTATGCACAGGCCATTCCGCATCTTTTCCCGGCATTGGAAAGAACCTTACGGCATACCGAATTTGAAGAAAGCCAGAATAAGGCAGGGCACCAAACATTCCGTTCTGCTTTGCCGATCCGCCCTGTGGAGCATGGATTCCATGCGGCAGCCGATGGGCAGATGGGTGGCATTATGAAAGTTTATCGCGAATGGCGTATTTCGGGTGATGAGGCTTTTATTAAAGACATGTACCCGAAAGTGAAGGCAAGCTTGCATTATTGTATTGAGACGTGGGACCCGCGGCATGCCGGATTGATTGAAGAACCTCACCATAATACGTATGATATTGAATTTTGGGGGCCGGACGGGATGCATAACAGTTTCTATCTTGGAGCACTAAACGCGTTTATAGCCATGAGTGAATATTTGGGCGAAGATGCCTCATTCTACAAAGATTTGGTAGCGAAAGGCAAGGCTTATACGGAAAAAGAATTGTTCAACGGCGAATACTTCATACAGAAAATACAGTGGACAGGATTAAAGGCTCCGGATCCTACTAAAATGGTTTCCTGGACGGTGAATTATTCGGAAGAAGCCAAAAAACTGCTGGAAAAAGAAGGCCCGAAATATCAGTATGGAGCAGGCTGTCTTTCTGACGGTGTGTTGGGTTCCTGGATTTCACGTGCAGCCGGCCTGAACGAATCATTAGACCCGGAAAAGATCAAAAGCCATCTGGTGTCTATCCATACATATAATTTGAAGCAGAATCTGATCAATCACTCCAATCCTCAGCGTCCGTCTTTTGCTTTTGGGACAGATGGCGGCTTATTGTTATGCAGTTGGCCGAAGGGAGGGAAGTTGTCTTTACCGTTTGTTTACAGTGATGAGGTATGGACAGGCATTGAATATCAGGTAGCTTCTCATTTGATGATGGCCGGAGAAGTAGACAAAGGACTTGATATTGTCCGTGCTTGCCGGGACCGGTATGATGGCAGTTTGCGCAATCCGTTCAATGAATATGAATGCGGACACTGGTATGCTCGCGCGTTGGCCAGCTATGCTTTATTGCAAGGTCTGACCGGTGTACGGTATGATGCTGTAGAAAAAGCGTTGTATGTAGATTCTAAAGTTGGCGATTTCACCAGCTTCCTGAGCACGAATACGGGTTATGGCACTGTTACTTTCGAAGGTGGCAAACCACAATTATCCGTTGTCTCCGGAACGATTGATGTGAAGAAGTACGTTGTTGCCGGAAAAGAATTGTGAAATAATGGCCGCCAGGTCACCAGAGATAGCCGCTCTCTGGTGACATGGCTGGGCAAAAACAAGTAACAATAGCTAACAAGAGAGTATTCTGTGAAAAATAATATCAAAAAATAACTAAAAGTATAGACGGATGAACGCATATCTAAAATTAACAGCTGTTTTTTTGTGTATTCCATTCTTTTCGGTTGCACAATTTTCCGATGACCACAAAGTCTCGTTGAATAAGGGAAATATAAAATCCTTCGTGGGAAATGTTCAACAGAAAGGAGAGCGGAAAGTCTATAAAGGCGAAGAACTAAAAACGATAGGAATGCCTTGTGGCGGTATTATGGCCGGACAACTATATGTGCGGGGTGACGGAACGTTGGCTAACTGGTGGATTGCCAATAATGCCTACAACACAGGTTATGGGATTGACGGGCTACTGAACTTTGATACCCCTCTGGGGCCATGGAAAGTATGTTATCAGACATTTGAGCCTCTCAGCTATATCGATCAGGGATTTCGGATAACGATTGACGATGGACGGCAGAAAGTCACAAAGGAATTAAGTAAGAAGGATTTTGATGATATAGGTTTCATCGGCGAATATCCGGTTGCTTTTATTGATTATGCTTCTAAAAGCAATGATCTGCCGGTAAAGGTTACGTCTATGGTGTATACTCCCTTCATTCCGTTGAATGCGAAGGAATCAGCCACGCCGGCCACCATCCTGAAATATAAAGTAACCAATACGTCCGGGAAGTCGGTTAACGTTGATTTAACCGGCTGGTTGCAGAATCTGGTTTGTATTGATTTAAAAGATGAAACGTATGGTACATTGAGAAATAAAGTTGTATCCAATGGCGATAGGCAATCTGTTTATATGGATATGGATCCGTTTTCCGGCTCTCCGGTTGAAAAGCCCCGGTATCAGATAGATGAATCTCATCCGTATATTGGAAATATAGCTTTAACGGTCTTTGACCCGGACGCAACCGCGACGGCTGATATATCAAAGGGTATACAATCCTTTGCCGAGACCCGGTTAGGAGATAAACTAACCGGCGGAATAACATCAACCATGACATTGAAACAGGGAGAATCCAAAGAGGTTGTATTTGTGCTTTCCTGGTATTTTCCGAATCGCCCATTGAGCTATAAAGGTTCTTCCTGGAATCGTCCGCTCCCGCCGAACACTCCGCCGATCGGGAATATATATTCCAATTGGTATAACTGTTCGTTGGATGTAGTTAATCAATTGCATGATAAATACCAACGATTGGAAGCCGAAACGCTTACTTTCCATGATACGTACTATAACCAGACGTCACTACCCTATTGGTTGACTCACCGGCTGATGATGTCTGTCTCGACGCTGGCTTCCGAGACGTGCCAATGGTGGTCAACCGGTAAATTTTGGGCTTGGGAAGGAGTCGGCTCCTGCGAAGGAACCTGTACGCATGTCTGGGGATACGCGCAGGCAATGGCCGCTTTATTCCCTGAATTGGAACGGAATCTGAGAGAAATGACCGATTACAGCGTCTCGTTACGTGATGATGGGGCGATCCTTTCCAGAAACGGAGAGCATGGCGTATTGATTGACGGACATGCCAGCGTTATCCTCCGGATGTATCGCGAACACCTGATGTCAAAGAATAATTACTTCCTGGCCCGGAATTGGGATAAAATTAAGAAATCAATTGAATACATTATTCAAGAAGATCACCCCCAGCATCCCGACGGGCTGATAGTCAAGACGCAACCGAATACGTATGATATTTCCTTCAATGGCGCGAACACGTATGTAGGAGGTTTATACCTGGCTGCTTTACGGGCTTGCGAACAGATGGCGTTACTTATGAAAGACAGCGTGGCGGCCAATCAATATAAAACGATTTATGAAGCCGGTTCGAAGAACACGATGGATCGCCTGTGGAATGAAACGTTCGGATATTTCATACAGGATGTAGACGAAAAGGAATATCCATTGTATCAATATGGCAAAGGCTGCCTGAGTGATCAATTGTTTGGGCAGAGCTGGTCGGATTTGCTTCGCTTGGGCAATCTCTATCCGGAATATACAATCAGTAAAACATTACAGTCTGTCTGGAAATACAACTGGACGAACGATGTAGGCCCACAAACCAACCTGCACCTGCCGGAGCGGTATTATGCTCATGCCGGAGAGCCGGGCCTCCTTATTTGCACATGGCCTTTCAGCAAGCATCCCGGAGAAGCCGGCGTAAGATATCGCGATGAAGTATGGACCGGAATCGAATACCAGGTGGCAACTAATATGATATTCAGAGGAATGGTAGATGAAGGATTAGCGATCGTAAAAGCGATCCATTCCCGTTATGACGGGAAAAAGCATAATCCGTGGAATGAAGTGGAATGTGGCGATCATTATGCCCGGGCCATGGCTTCGTATGGCGTCTTGACAGCTATACAGGATTATTGGTATGATGGACCGAAAGGCATAATGGGGTTTGCCCCGAAATTGACGCCGGAAAAATTCAGCGGCTTCTTTACATCTGCTGAAGGATGGGGAAATATCACACAAACCAAGCGTGAAAGTATCCAACAGAATACGGTAGAAGTAAAATACGGCAGACTGACCCTCGGTCAACTGAACCTGTCAGCCCTCCCCGGTATCTCCCTGAAAGAAGTAAAAATCTTCCACAACAACAAAGAAATCCCCGTATCAGTTGAGGTTGAGAACAACAAAGTAACAATCACATTCAATAAAATAGAACTAAAGAAAGGCGATCAGCTAAATGTGAGAATCGGTTGATTATTTGTATTTTTGCACATTAATCAGTCGAATAGAGTTATGAGGAAAGTGTCAATTAAAGATGTTGCGCAACGTGCCGGCGTCTCAAATGCTACGGTATCGCTGGTATTGAACGGAAAAGAGAAAGATGGACGTGTAGGTAAAGAGGTGGCCGACCGCGTAAGGAAGATTGCCGCCGAAATGAACTACCAACCGAACGCCTTGGCACGCAGCCTTCAAAGCGGGCGGACGCATATTATCGGATTGATCGTGGCGGATATTTCCAACCCTTTTTTCGGTAGCCTTGCTTATTATGTGCAGGATCAGATGGAACATGCCGGTTATTCGGTCATCATAATGAATACGAATGAAAACGATCAGGATCTTGAAAAGATCGTAGGGCTGTTGAATAATCATCAGGTAGACGGTTATGTGATTGTTCCTACGGAGAAAGGTGAGGAAACAATCATGAAGCTTCAGGAACTGAAACGGCCGCTTGTATTGCTGGACAGAAATTACCCCAACCTGAAGACGTATGCGGTGATGGTGGATGGCTCGCAGGCTTCTTTTGAAGCAACCTCTATGCTGATGGAATACGGTTGCAAGCGCATCGGGCTCATTTCCTATGAGGGTTTTCACTCCCACATGGCAGAACGGAAGTATGGCTATATGGACGCTCTTCGGAGAGCCGGATTCTACAAACCCGAATTGGAAAGTTATATACGGTTCAATCAGCTGGAAGAAGATATTGAAAGGGAAATTATCCGGCTGATTGATAAAAAAGTAGACGGAATTTTATTTGCAACCAATTCCATCTCCCTGACAGGAATTAAAGTATTGCTAAAACATCAGATAAAAATACCGGAAATGGTGCGTGTGGTTTGTTTTGATAAAAGCGAAGCTTTTGAGTTTATGCGTAATCCGGTGCCTTATATCCAACAGCCTATCGAGACGATGGGACGTAAAGCCGCCGACCTGCTGCTTGAGCAGATGGAAGGAAAAGAATCGATCTCTCAGACGTGCCGCTTCCCGGCGACACTGGTTCGGAGAGATCGTTAACCCAGATAGCGGCTATCCGCAATCTCCAAAGAAGCTCATCACAACCACATAGCTCCTGTAGTCGTTTCATGTTGTCTGTTGAATTTGCCATTTTTTACTGTAAATTAGATGATTAATACTTTATAGTTAGTTATTGTTACTTGTCTTTGCCCGATTCTCTCATACGAGATAGTGATTATCTCGTGAGAGATAATTATTATCCCGTAAGAGATAATTATTATCCCGTGAGAGATAATTATTATCTCGTGAGAGATAATTATTATCCCGTGAGAGATAATTACTATCTCGTGAGAGATAATTACTATCTCATAAGAGATAATTGCCTTTTCAACTATATTTTCCCCGCAATCACGCCTAAAATTTCGACAAAGATACGAGATTTCGAAAATTTTGTTTGTATACGTAACAGGTATGATTACTTTTGTGGCACTAACTAACTAAAAAAGTAAAGCTATGTTTGGGATAAGGCATATTAAATTCGATTCAATGACTTACGCTTTCCATTTTATTGGCGGAGTTATACGGAAAGAAGGGAGAGGGTTGTCGTTTTTCTATTATTCACCGAATAGTTCTATTGTTGCTATCCCGATGGGAAGTAATGATTTACCCTTTATCTTTCAGGAAACGACCAACGATTATCAAAC
>JAISDJ010000189.1 GCA_031264865.1 Tannerellaceae bacterium
GGAAAGAATTTCCGTCCCTCCGGCATCCATTTTAATAAGGCTTAGATTCTTTGCATCGTTTATATTACCGAAACGACGGGTAAAATCATCATAAAGCCTGTTCAACATTTCCCGTAGTGCGGGATTGGCTTCCAACCTTGTTGTTTCGTTGCCATACAGGTGGTGATAAGTGTCCCATATTTCAATGTAAAGGGACGCTTTCGCCTGCTGTGTTCCCGTGAGCTGAAGCGGATGGAACATCGGCTGAAATCCGTCCAAATCACGTAAATATCCGATTCTGTTATTTTCGTCGGTAACAAGTGTGCCTTCCCGATAATGGGACGGCATATCTTCCGCATTAGGATAAGGAACAGGTTTCATGCGTTCCTGTTCTTCCTTTTCTGCTTCCTTTTTCAGCCGTTCCAGTTGTTCCTCCCGACGGGCATCGAATACGGGATAGGCTTCGGTAGTTTCCTGTTGCAGCTTTTCCCGTTCCTGTGCGCTATTATGCTGCATTTCTTCCCGCCAGTCCATGAATGGTAGTTCTTTGGACTTAGTTATCTGTGATTTGACTTTCTTTCCCCGTTTTTTAGGCTTGCTTACCTGACTGCGTTCCTCTTGGGTAAACCCGAAAAGATCATAGAGGGTAATTAACGGCTCCTGCGTTACGGACTGGGTTTTCGCCTCCGTAGTCGGCGTTTTCTTAATGGCAGGATCATCCATATCGAAAAGAGTACCTCTAAAAGTAGTTGGAACAGCCTGCTGTTGCTCGGTAGATTGCTTTTCTTTGTTTTCATAATCTTCCGGTTGTGGAGGACGTTCGTCAAATAGCTTCCTGTCTGATTCCGCAATATATTCCGCAAAACTTTCAGCATCTTCTTGGGTTGGTTGATACGTGTTTCCCGGCTTTGCAGAATCTAATTGTTTCTTAATTGATTGAGATAGTCCTTCCGGTGCATTCATATGATAATGCTGTAAATCCAAATGCTGGGAGAAATCTTCTTTCAACATCTGCCGCAGGTCTTTGGCTATTTCTTCAACCCCGCCCTCATGAGTAAAAACAATCGCAGGTTTACCGTATGGATCGGTATCGGTTTTTGAATGTGTTTGTACTACCCTCGAAAAATCACGGAACAGGTTATTGATAGATATGCCGTTAGACAGCTTACGGGATTCGATAAAATCCTGTTGGCGTTGAGTAGGAAGTATATTTTTGTTGTTCCGTTGCAGAATAATAAGGTCGCTGCCGACATCTGTTCCGGCATGGTCGGAGAATAGATTGTTCGGCAAGCGGATAGCTGACACTAAATCACAACTATTCATCAGGTATTCCCGTATCGGCTTATTCTGCTCCGAATTAAGAACGCCCTGTGAAGTGATAAAGGCAATAATCCCGCCCTCTCTGGCCGACATAACGCTTTTCACAAAAAAGTAGTTATGTATCGCCTGTGTCGATTGTTTGACGGCGGGTATTTCGTGATTGGACAAAAGTGGATCGAATACGGAAACGTCTCCGAATGGAATATTGGAAGCTATCACATCGAAATGCTGTGAGTAGCGTCCTTCCATTTTCTCATAACCCTCAATCCGTACTTTATCATCAGGATAGAGGTGTGAGGGGATTTTACCCGTCAGTAAGTCTTTTTCAAAACCTGTTACTTTGGCTTCGGGTGCTGTTTCTTTGAAAGAAGAAATAAACGCACCTGTTCCGGCACTTGGTTCTAAAAAGCGTGTGGGTGTTATTCCGCTATCCTTTAATGCACCTGCCAACGCATCAATAACAGGCTGCGGTGTATAGAATGCGGTAAGGATAGAGTTTTTCAGGGAACTGACATAGCGTTTGTAAACTTCCGGTGTAGGGGAATTTTCACGGAGTACCTCGTGTAGTTCCTGTACCAACGGAAAAAGCTCGGCTTCGGATTTAGACCACCGCTCAATATCTTCGGGTTTGTCGGCAGGGCTAAGGATTGCCTTAATTCCACCGAACCCTGAATAGGCGGCAAGTATCTCCCGTTCTTCGAGAGTTGCTTCTCTATGTTCCTTGTCGAGCTTTAACGCTAACTTGATTGCATCAATGTTCTGACGCAAATGAGTTCGCTTATTGTAACTCATCTTCGAGCAAAATCAGGATTGTGCCGACAAGCTCCGTATAGAGCGACTGGTACTCTGTCGTCTCGGCATAATCATCGTTCAGGTTGTATTTGGCGTATACTGCCTGACATTTGGGCAATAGTTCCTTTGCTTTTGCCCCCGCTTCACTTGGCGAAACTTCCTCGTAAAACTCGTTCCAAAGGATTTCTACTATTATATTATAAGGAGAGAAATGCAGTCCTTTGAACAGGGCTTCGTTTGCAATCTCGGCAGCCTGAATATGGTCTAAACCGCTTTTTACGGCTTCGCTGTATGCTTCGGCTGCCATATCTCCACGTCCGGCAATAAAGGAAAGGTCATTTGCTTTGTCAGGGTGGGAATCTCGCAAGAATGAGAGCAAGTTGAGCCGGAAATACGACATTTCCGCAGGCTCTAAATTTGAATTGTATTTCATACGATGA
>JAISDJ010000249.1 GCA_031264865.1 Tannerellaceae bacterium
GTGAGAGGCGTTGTCGTAAAAGCCGCAGCGCCGATGCTTGTCACGCTTGCGGGAATCTCAATGGTTTGCAGCGCGGTATAACCGAAAGCCAAAACGCCTATCGCCGTAACCGACGAAGTCGCCTCGAAGGTCACGCTTGCAAGATTGTTGCAGCTATAAAATGCGACGGCATCAACAGTGGTCACGGCGTTGCCGATGACTGCGGCTGTCACGTTAGCCCGCTGTTCGTAATTTGATTGTTGCCATGTCACCCAGTCGGTCATGCCCGCATCGGAGGTGATGGTTACCGTACCGTCGTCGGCAAATGTCCAGTCTGTGCCGGAGGCGATATTGTCCGCATACGCCGGAACCGCCGCAAAGGACGAAAGTAAACAGATTGCCGCAAAAATAACCGCCGCGGCGAATGTGCGCCTCAACGGGCGCACTGTATAGACACGATGCTTCGCGTCTATACGGAATTTGTCAATAACTTTTTTCATTATCTTGATATATTAATATATATATAATTTTATAAAATAAAAAAAGCGTGTAAACCTTTTTATTATTGGTTTACACGCTTATACGTTGATTAGATATGGATTAATTAGTCTGTCTATGAACGTCTCTTTTTATGTGTTTCCGGAAAAGGATCGTATGCAAAACAGCCAAACCGAATTTGTATTTGCGTAATTGTTCAAGAAAACAGTTATGTATTTTCTTTGCAATACTTGTCGGCTTCGTCTATGATTTCGTCAAGACTCATGCCAGCAAATAAATTACTTTGCCTCCATTCGGTATAATCGAAAGGCTCTCTTAAAAGCAATGCTACAAATCGTTCTGCATTAAGTATTCCTAATTCGTTGCTGAGGCATCTCATGCCTTTGTCCAACAATGCCATGCTGTTTATCATATTTCAAGATCATTTATAAATTCTCAGCTGCGTCTGGTCGTCGTAAGGACGATTAAAACAACAATTATCAAGATATATGCGATGCTTCATTTACGCTTCAAATTTTTGAGTTAAAATTACTGCTGTAAATATAACTCATTTTCCAAAAACAGCCAAGCCGGATTTATATTTGTGTGTAAACCAATATGCCAAAGAACTCGTTATCTAAATCTTCAGGGCTTGAATGTGACGCCTTTGTTTAAGATTATAAGGCGCAAAGGTCGGCAGGAACAGAGGACAATGAGGTGCCTAAACAGGAAAATCGGGTGTCAAAACAGGAGAATTTTGTGTGCGTGCATGGTTTTTCCACGCTGTAGGAGACTGTTTGTTTTGTTTTTTGAACTGACGCAGGAAATGGCTTTTGTCTAAGAAACCGGTCTTATCGGCTATTTCGTTTATTTTCATGTCGGGATATTGCAGCAGCATGATTTGGGCTTCTTCGATGCGCAGCGCATTTATCCATTCGCGGAACGTTTGTTTTTTGTGGAGGTTGATATAAGAAGAAAGGTATTTATGGTTTGTATGAAGCTGGGCGGCAAGCGTGTCGACCGTGATTCTGTGTTCGGTGAAACCCTTGTTGGTTACCCAGTGTTCGATTTGTTTTTCCAGAGCGGCAAACGCTGTATGCCCCGTTTTTGTATCGTTTCTTGCAATGGGTTCTTCGTCTACGGGAAAGGCTGTTTTTTCCGGTACATCGTCCATTGCCTGTTCTATTACCCGAAACTGATGGGCGTAATTGATAAATCGAATAGCGAAAAAGAGGTAAAAAACATCAAATATTATGGCATAAAGTAGGGCGACAAAAATAGACATAAATACGGCAGACAGCAACGCCATTATACCGATAGCAAGTGCGGCAAAGAATGAAAAGGCAACCCAACGCAGGCGCCCGGCTTCTTCGTCGGAATAATAATTGTCCATCCGGTAACGAAACTGCCGGTAACTTTTGAGAAACAGAACTGTATATCGCGTCAGCAGCAAAGCGTATATAACGGCAAAAACGTAAAAAGCGATATGAAAAAAGGTTTCGGAACAACAGGCATAAACCGTAAAAACAGCTACAATAAACAGCAAGACAACAGCCGCTTCCCGAAAAATATACCGCCAACCCGGAAATTGAACATCTACCAGCGCCAGCATGGCAAAGGTAAACAGGAACGCTTGCGAGGCGGCAATTGCCAGCGTAATGGTCTGCATCAGCAGTACGCTTTGTACAGACGGGTCGCCAGACAGGTATTCCACCCCTGCAACGGCGATAAAAAATAAGTATGCGCCAGCCATCGTGTAACGCGCCTTGCGATAATTACCCAGCAGCGGGTTACCGGGTATAAACGCGAACAGGAACATTAGCCCGCAAGCGAGCAATAAGCCGCTTGTTACGAAAATAGAGAGGATGTTATATAGTTCGTTCATTCATTCAGTCATTACCGAAATCCTTACATTTTAAAATCGCACGGTAAATATACAAATTTTATTGAACAGGCGTGTAATCCAATACTTAGGTGCTGTCTTGAAGCAAAGCCATGTTAAAATTTCATGCCTATCTTTTTTCAAGAAGGTTGGAACCTCTTGAGAAAAGGCTTATTATGTCAATCTCAAGGGGTGTGCATGAATCCCCGAAGAAGATACTTTTTTACTCGAAAATATTTTCACAAATATAACTTTTTTCTTTCATAATAAAATGTTTACCTTTGTGCGATATTGATACATACATTAAAAATGAGTGAGATAAAGATTAACGAAGGAGAGGAAAAAAGAAGCCTTAATTTTATCGAAGCTATCGTTGAGAAAGATTTGGTTGAAGGTAAAAATGATGGTAGAATACAGACTCGTTTTCCTCCGGAACCAAATGGTTATCTGCATATCGGCCATGCCAAAGCAATTTGTCTCGACTTTGGAATTGCCGAACGTTATAATGGAGTTTGCAACCTTCGTTTTGATGATACTAATCCGGTAAAAGAAGATGTTGAGTACGTAGATTCCATTATGGAAGACATCAAGTGGCTTGGATATAGCTGGCATGAGATATATTATGCATCGGATTATTTTCAGCAATTATTTGACTTTGCCATTCTACTTATTAAAGAAGGAAAAGCATATGTAGACGAACAAAGTGCAGATACTATAGCTAAACAAAAAGGCACGCCTACCCAACCTGGGATAGAAAGTCCTTACAGGAATCGTCCTGTTGAGGAGAATCTCGATCTATTCCAACGTATGCAAGCCGGTGAGTTTGAAGAAGGACGTATGATCCTTCGTGCCAAAATAGATATGGCTTCGCCTAATATGCATTTCCGCGATCCGATTATGTATCGTATTATTAAAGAACATCCACACCATCGTACGGGAACAACGTGGAAAGTGTATCCTATGTATGATTTCGCTCATGGTCAAAGCGATTATTTTGAAGACGTTACTCACTCATTATGCACACTGGAATTTGAAGTACATCGTCCGTTGTACGATTACTTTATAGATTTATTACAAAAAGAAGATAATTACCGTCCGCGCCAGATAGAGTTCAACCGGTTGAACCTTACTTATACGGTAATGAGCAAACGAAAACTTTTACAACTGGTAAAAGAAGGCAAAGTGAATGGCTGGGACGACCCTCGTATGCCTACCGTTGGCGGACTTCGCAGACGCGGATATACGCCACAATCCATTCGCAACTTTATTGACAAAATCGGTTACACTAAATATGATGGCGTTATTGACGTTGCCTTGTTGGAACACGCCATTCGGGAAGATTTGAATGCAAAAGCGCAACGTGTATCGGCTGTTATTGATCCTGTCAAACTAGTTATTACCAACTATCCTGAAGGACAAGTAGAAATGATGGAAGCCGTTAATAATCCCGAAGATACGGAAGCAGGTACACATCCAATTGCTTTTTCGCGTGAACTGTACATTGAACGCGACGACTTCATGGAAGATGCACCGAAGAAATTCTTCCGTTTATCACCCGGCAAAGAAGTACGCCTGAAAAGCGCCTATATTATTAAATGTACGGGTGTGAAGAAAAATGACAATGGAGAAATAGAAGAAATATATGCTGAATACGACCCGGTGACTAAAAGCGGTATGCCGGATAGCGGACGTAAAGTAA
The DNA here is from genome assembly GCA_031264865.1 of Tannerellaceae bacterium. Taxonomy (GTDB): domain Bacteria; phylum Bacteroidota; class Bacteroidia; order Bacteroidales; family Tannerellaceae; genus DFXE01. The sequence continues at coordinate 4,038 of JAISDJ010000249.1, forward strand.
AAGGTACGTTGCACTGGGTATCTGCCGAACATAGTCTGCCGGCCGAAGTGCGATTATATGACAGGCTTTTTACGGTAGAGAACCCTTCGGAAGAGAAAGATAAAGATTTCCAAGAACTTCTGAATCCAAATTCTCTCACCATACTGACCCATTGTCGTGTTGAAGCAGAACTCCAAAAAGCTAAACCATTCGACAACTTCCAGTTCCAGCGTATCGGTTATTTTAACCTGGATCCGGATAGTAAAGATGGAAAACTTATTTTTAACCGTACCGTATCTTTAAAGCAATCTTTTTAAGGATAGAACAGGGAAAAGAAAACAAGAGGGGAGATATTGATCATTAAACTTCAATCTTAATATGAAAAACGGTGACTATTCAAAACTGTTGGAACGATATTTGTCGGCGCTCGAAAAAGGTAAAGAAGCTTATTTCGATGCCGATGAAATCTTGTTTTTATTAGACTGTTTTGAAGATGAAGATGATTTGACTCATTATGAAGGCGTCTTAGAAGTCGGTTTGAAGCTTCACCCTACCCGAGATGAACTAAAAATAAAAAAATGTCGCTCACTCATTATCAATGAACATTATAAAGACGCATTAACGTTGGCGGAAAGCATACAAGAGAAAAATAATCAGGAATTAGATACCATACGCTTAGAATGTTATTTTTATTTGAAAAACTATGATACGGTTTATGATTATTTAGATGAGTTGCTTAGCGATCTTTCGTGTACATATATAGAAGAACTGGTTGAGTATCTTGCTACATTTTTAAACGATCTGGAGATGATAAATGACGCAGAAGCATTTATCCGGTACTGGTTACTCATATTCCCCGACAATATCGTACTTAATAATGAATTATGCTATCTATATGAATTGAACGGTGATATAGAGGGAGCTATAAATGTATGCAACAAGATTATCGATCAAAATCCTTATTCGTATGAATTCTGGTTTACATTAGGACGATTATACTCCTTACTATACGAGTACGAAAAAGCGATAGACGCATTTGATTTTGCCTGCGCTTGCGACAAACCTGACACGGAATTATTGGTGTCGAAAGCTTATTGCCTGTTTATGAACGAAAATTATAACAAGGCTATAGAGATTTACGACGAACTTCTTCCTCAAAACGAAGAAAATAATCACATCAAATCACTGATAGCCGAGTGTTATATTAAACTAGAAGATTTTGAACATGCCTATCAGCTTTTAAAAGATATTATCCAACAAGAAAATAATGCAGAGGCCGGCACGTATATTAATTATATACGATGCTGCGTTGAAACCGACCGGGAGCAGGAAGCTTCTCTAGTGTTGCTAAAAGCTACTAATCTTTTCCCCGACAATGTACGCATCTTGTCTTTATTAGCACTTACTTATCTGGAAAACGGCAAAGAAGAAATGGCGCTATCTGTTACGGATAAAATCTTTAAGCAATTAGAATTGGTAAGCAACGAAGATACAAATGATTGTGATAAACTTTTACAAAAAGGACAATATCTTTTTATGCAGGGTGAATTTAAGAAGGCACTCAAATACTATAAGAAAATACTGAAGCTTAACCCTAAAATGCCTCTCATGCACTTTCATATGGCCATGACTTATTTCTCATTAGGAGATATGGAGCAATTCAACAAGCATTACAGGAATATTTCACAGAAAGAGCTTGCTGAATACTTCAAACCAAGTAAGCTTAAAAGCGCTCATGAGGTCCTTTTCAGAGAGGAAAAATATATACCCATTGAAGAACTGTCAAAAGAATATTTGAATAACAAAACAAACAACAACTAATCATTTATGAACAGAAGTCTGAAAGATTACGCCCTTATCATGTTAAAAGGTATTGGAATGGGTGCAGTCGATGTTGTACCAGGTGTTTCCGGAGGTACCATTGCGCTTATTGTAGGTATTTACGAAGAGTTACTGGATTCCATTAAGAGCATTAATGGAAGTTCGCTAAAATTATTTTTCACAGGAAAGATCGCTGCTTTTTGGAAAGCAATAAATGGCAATTTTCTATTGACATTAGTTTCTGGTGTTGCTATCAGTATTTTTTCTTTAGCCAAATTAATTACCTATTTATTAGAAACCCAACCGGTATTGGTATGGTCTTTTTTCTTCGGATTAGTATTGGCCTCTATCCTATTCGTAGCCAAAGATATTAAGAAATGGGACTGGAAAACGATCCTTAGTTTTATTATCGGGACAATTATTGCCTTTTATATAACCGTAGCGACTCCTGCCGAAACGCCCAACGGACTCTGGTTTATATTCCTTTGTGGAGCCATTGCCATCTGTGCTATGATATTACCGGGTATATCCGGTAGCTTCGTTTTAGTTTTGCTGGGAAAGTATTACTATGTTATGGAAGCCGTTAAAAATCTGGATATCATTATCATCTTTGTTTTTATTTGCGGAGCGGTAATTGGTATAACCTCTTTTTCACGTTTATTATCCTATCTTCTTCGCCGATTGCATGATATAACAATAGCGGCATTAGCAGGTTTTATGCTTGGTTCTTTAAATAAAGTGTGGCCTTGGAAGGCAGAAGATGCTATCAGTAACATCCTACCCGACAAACTGATTTGGGAAGGTGCAGGCTTAATGATCCTTGGTTTTGCTATTGTTTACTTCCTGGAAAAACTTTCCGGCAAATAAACAGTAGACAGTACACATACTGCTAATAAAAAGCAAAGTGTTTTTGTTTGTATGAAGAAAATAGTTTAGATTTGTAACTGACATAGCAATTTGTCAGAATAAATCTAATCGTAGTGTACCGTGAAGAAAGAAAATGAAGAAAAGGTGAATGGCTTGCCTGAAAATGCTTATCGTGAATTGAAAGAAGGGGAAGAATACAAGCCTATTATGTCGCCTCTCCGCTCATATCGTGAAGTTACTCCCTGGTCTGTATTTTGGGGTTTGGTAATGGCTGTCGTATTCAGTGCTGCCGCCGCTTATTTGGGATTAAAAGTAGGGCAGGTTTTTGAAGCAGCAATTCCCATTGCTATCATTGCAGTGGGATTATCCGGCGCTTTTAAACGAAAAAATGCATTAGGTGAAAACGTCATTATCCAATCCATAGGAGCCAGTAGCGGTGTTATTGTAGCCGGGGCTATTTTTACTTTGCCTGCCATTTATATACTTCAGGATAAATATCCGGAAATTACCGTTAATTTTTTCGAAGTATTTATGAGTTCGTTATTGGGAGGTATACTTGGTATTTTGTTGCTCATTCCTTTCCGTAAATATTTCGTTTCCGATATGCATGGTAAATATCCTTTCCCGGAAGCAACTGCTACTACGCAAGTGTTGGTTTCAGGCGAGAAAGGTGGGAATCAGGCTAAGCCGTTGATATTTGCAGGATTGATAGGTGGAATATATGATTTTATTGTTGCTACTTTCGGTTGGTGGAATGAAATATTCACGACACGTATGATCAGTATAGGGGAAATATTGGCTGATAAAGCTAAAATCGTATTCAAGGTTAATTCCGGAGCAGCAATCTTAGGACTGGGTTATATCATCGGACTAAAATATTCGTTGATTATCTGTGCTGGTTCATTTCTGGTTTGGCTGGTTATTATTCCATTGTTATCGGCATTTTGGGGTTCGGATGTATTAACTTTTGGCAATAATGTCATAACTGCCACTGTAGGCAGTATGAGTCCCGAACAACTATTTACTACATATGCCCGACATATCGGTATTGGAGGTATTGCCACCGCAGGTGTGATTGGTATTATCAAATCGTGGACTATCATTAAAAGTGCCGTAGGGCTGGCATCAAAAGAGTTAAAAGGTAAAAGCGGACAAACAACTAAAGAAGAATTACGGACACAGAAAGATCTGTCGATGAAAGTAATTGCTATTGGGATTTTTATTGCATTAGTTGTTACCTATCTATTCTTTTATTTTGGCGTACTTGAGAATTGGTATCAAGCATTAGTAGGACTGCTGGTAGTAGGTGTCATCGCATTCCTATTTACTACCGTTGCTGCCAATGCTATTGCTATTGTAGGAACCAATCCTGTTTCAGGAATGACATTAATGACGCTTATCCTTGCTTCTATTATCCTTGTCTCCGTTGGACTGAAAGGGGCTGCCGGTATGGTGTCTGCTTTGATAATAGGAGGAGTTGTGTGCACAGCGCTTTCAATGGCAGGAGGATTTATTACCGATCTAAAAATAGGCTACTGGCTGGGAAGTACTCCTGCCAAACAACAAACCTGGAAATTTCTCGGAGCGTTGGTAGCTGCCGCTACTGTAGGAGGTGTCATTCTAATCTTAAACAAAACATATGGGTTTACGAGCGGACAATTAGCAGCCCCACAAGCAAATGCAATGGCTGCGGTTATCGAACCTTTGATGAGTGGGGCGGGAGCTCCCTGGATACTTTATGGTATCGGCGCCATATTAGCCATTACGTTGAACTTTTTCAAAATCCCGGCGCTGGCTTTTGCTTTAGGAATGTTTATCCCGCTTGAGTTAAATACTCCTTTATTAATAGGGGGAGCCGTTAGTTGGTATGTAGGGACCCGTAGCAAAGACCAGGCATTAAATACAGCTCGTGTAGAAAAAGGCACACTACTTGCTTCCGGATTTATTGCCGGGGGAGCTTTGATGGGAGTAGTGAGTGCTGCTTTACGCTTCGGTGGAGTAAACCTCATCAATGAAGAGTGGTTGAATAATAGTTTATCTGAAGCATTAGCTCTTATAATGTATGCCGGATTGATCGTTTATTTGGCTATGTCATCTTTAAAAACTAAAAAAAATTAATTTATTTATATAGAATGCTATTTATAAACTAAAACCACTTACACCAATGGAAACACCTGTAATAAATGTCGGCATTATGTCGGAAAAGTCCATTTCATTTGTATTTAATGGAGAATATGTACATGCTGAATCCGGTGATTTTCTGACTGGTGAACAGCGAGTTATAAATGTAAACGGGAATATTGTATTCAATGGTAAACTTTATAATGAACTCTTTTTCGAACCCGCTTCCAAAGAGGCTTGTTTCGACTTAGAAGCTGTTACTATCGGGGTGGATTTTCATTGGCAACGTAAAGAAGATCAACGGTTTCGTGGAGCGCTTAATCTGGTAGCCAAAGGTGACACAATCGTTATTATCAACCAAGTTGATATAGAAGAATACCTTACCAGTGTCATTTCTTCGGAAATGAGTGCAACCGCTTCTGTCGAATTTTTAAAAGCGCATGCTGTTATTTCCCGCAGTTGGCTATTGGCGCAATTGACTAAAAACCAGTTATTAATAAGTAATAAAGAGACAGTTTGTCAGAGTATGTATCAGACAAAAGATGAGCTTATCAAATGGTATGACAGAGAAGATCATGATATGTTTGATGTATGTGCAGATGATCATTGTCAACGCTATCAAGGTATTATCCGTGCTTCTATCCCCTTGATTGTTGAAATTATCAACGAAACGCGAGGTGAAATCCTGACAGATGGTGAAACGATTTGTGATACCCGTTTTTATAAGTGTTGCGGAGGTGTTACCGAACAGTTTGAAAACGTATGGGAGCCTGTTCCTCATCCTTACCTCACTGCTGTACGTGACGGAAAAGAACAAAAGTTGCCGAACCTAACCCTTGAAACAGAAGCTGATGCATGGATACGCACCTCGCCGGAAGCTTTTTGCAATACCCAAGACAAAGATATTCTCGACCAGGTACTTACTAATTACGACCAGGAAACAAATGATTTTTATCGTTGGAAAGTAGTATATACACAGGGAAAACTGGCAGAATTAATCAAACGGAAAAGTGGAGGAATAGACTTTGGTAATATTATTGATTTAGTTCCCTTAAAGCGGGGAACTTCCGGACGTATAGAAAAACTGAAAATCATCGGTAGTAAACGAACTTTTACGATTGGGAAAGAGCTTGAAATTCGTCGGATCTTATCAGAAAGCCACCTGTATAGTTCAGCATTTGTTGTTGATAAAGAAGACATCTCAAATGCTATTCCCGGACGCTTTGTTTTTACAGGAGCTGGTTGGGGGCATGGCGTGGGGCTCTGCCAGATAGGCGCTGCCGTTATGGGAGCACAAGGGTATGATTATAAAGAAATTCTCGCCCATTATTTCCCCAATACCGAAATAGAAAGAAGATATTAATAAACAAAAAGCTGTCGTTAAGACAGCTTTTTGTTTATAATGTTTACCTATTTCCGGTTATGAAAACCGGTTTGTTTTACTCTCACGAGCTTAACCATAGAGTAAAGTAATATGAACTTAGAAATATACGCAAACTAAAATGGCTTAATTAGTCTTTTTTATCGATAAAACGGCTTAAGTATTGATTAATACATTTTCTTTAACAATATATATGCTTATTATTATATAACAATAACTAAGGTAAATGGTTATGAAAAGAATCAATAATACCGACAACTGTGATATAGCGCCTGCACAGGGAATGGGATGACGGATTATGGGTATACGACAAAGTATGGTAAGTTTTTGCTATCTTTGTTGCCGTTTTGATAAATAGCAAACGGAATGAGCAGTTATTTTATCCTATGTATCATCGCCGCCTATTTCGGCATATTACTATTAATATCCTATTTCACCGGAAGGAAAAACAGTGGAAATGATGCATTCTTTTTAGGCAATCGACAGTCTCCCTGGTTTATCGTATCGATAGGAATGATCGGGACTTCTCTTTCGGGCGTCACATTCGTTTCGGTTCCGGGGATGGTACGTAGTATCGATATGACGTATATGCAAACCGTTTTGGGATTTTTCTTTGGCTATATCCTGATTGCAAAAGTATTGCTTCCGCTTTATTATAAATTACAACTCACCTCTATCTATTCATACCTTGAAACGCGTATTGGGAGAAGAAGTTACAAAACCGGCGCTTCCTTTTTTCTGCTTTCTAAGATAGTGGGCGCTGCTGCACGGCTCTATCTGGTAGTCCTTATTCTTCAAACTTACGTCTTTAGTACCTGGAATATCCCTTTCTGGGTTACAACAGTTTTAAGTATTGCGTTAGTGTGGCTATACACCTATCGTAGCGGCGTTAAAACGATTGTATGGACAGATACTTTACAAGCCATCTGCCTGATAGCCATGTTGATTGTTATTATCTGGCAGGTAAAAGACGCTATGGGGCTTTCTTTTAATGGTATGGTGCAAACATTAGCAAGCAGCCCGCATTTCCGCATTTTCGAATTTAACGATTGGCATAGTACGCAGCATTTTGTTAAACAATTTTTCAGTGGAATATTTATCACCATTGTTATGACTGGATTGGATCAGGATATGATGCAAAAGAATTTATCCTGTAAAAGTTTAAAGGACGCACAAAAGAATATGTATACCTATGGATTTGCTTTTACGCCGGTTAATTTCCTGTTTCTTTCTTTAGGTGTATTAATTCTCACCTTAGCCGCCCAGCAAAACATATCATTACCTGCTTTAAGCGACGACATCTTGCCTATGTTCTGTACATCCGGTATACTGGGAAGTTCTATCCTGATATTCTTTACTATCGGAATTATTGCTGCGGCATTTAGTAGCGCCGATTCGGCATTAACGGCGCTTACAACCTCTTTTTGTGTTGATATTTTGGGTGTTGAAAAAGAAGAGGCGGAAAAAGCAAAACGCATCCGGCTCAACGTACATTTAATGATATCTATCTTATTTGTCGTTATCATATTAATTTTCAAAGCACTTAACAGCCGCAGTGTTATTGATGCAATTTATATGATTGCATCCTATACGTATGGTCCGTTATTGGGATTATTCTTATTCGGACTTTTCACCAAAAGAAAACCTCGTGACAAATATGTACCTTATATATGTATCGTTTCACCATTGATTTGTTTCACTATTGATTACGTGATACGATTGTATACCGGATATATTTTCAGCTATGAAATGTTAATGATTAATGGTGGGATTACATTTGTGGGGTTGTGGTTCACCCCCCAACCCCCTAAAGGGGAGGCAGAGAGAAAGAAGCCAATATTTAAAATTAATAATAATAATAAAATATAAAATCCTTAACCTCTTAGTCTCTCTGCCCCCCTTTAGGGGGTTGGGGGGTAAGTCGGGGGTAGGTAAACAATATGGAAATCAAAAGCGCTGAATTTGTTATTAGTAATACAGATGTAACAAAGTGCCCTGAAGGGAATATACCGGAATATGCTTTTATCGGGCGAAGCAATGTTGGCAAATCGTCTTTAATTAATATGTTGACAAACAAAAAGGGATTAGCTCTAACCTCTCAGCGGCCGGGTAAGACACAATTGATTAATCACTTTATGATCAATCAGGAATGGTATCTGGTAGACTTACCCGGATATGGTTATGCGCAACGGGGAAAAGAAGGAAAAGAAAAAATCCGTCATATTATAGAAGACTATATTTTGGAGCGCGAACAGCTTACTAATCTTTTTGTATTACTTGACTGCCGGCATACTCCGCAAAAGATTGACTTGGAGTTCATGGAATGGTTAGGCGAAAATGATATCCCTTTTTCTATTATATTCACTAAAATAGATAAAGTGGGAAAAGGGCGGCTACAGGAAAACCTAAAAGTATATCAAGACAAATTATTGGAAACATGGGAGGAACTTCCCCCCATATTTGCTTCATCGGCCGAAAAGAAAGAAGGAAAAGAAAGTATATTATCGTACATCGAAGAAATAAACCGAAGATTAATATCTTCTTAATATTTCACCCATTTAATCATTTCTTTTATACTTGGTTTTTTACCATACATAAGGATACCTACACGATAAATTTTAGCCGAAAGCCAGGTAATGGCTATAGCTGTGGCAAACAAGACGGCTACTGATACAAGCAGTTCCCACAGGGGTACGTCATAAGGGAGACGTACCATCATTACAACCGGAGAAGTGAATGGAATCATCGAACACCAGAACGCTAAAGGGCCATCAGGATTGTCCATACTGTATATACCGGCATACAAGGCAAAAACCATAAACACCATGACCGGCCCAAGAAACTGATTTGTATCTTCTTGCTGATCAATAGCCGAGCCTATAGCCGCAAAAATAGCAGCATATAATAAATATCCTCCGATGAAATAAAGAATAAAGAAAAACCCGATTTCGACAAAGTTAATCGACTTGATAATCCCCAACCATTCGTTTGCCTCCTGCATAGCGGCCATATCCATACCGGGCTGCATCAACATACCACCCTGCGACAGAGCCATACTCTGTTGTATGGTCGAGATATCTGCTGCTCCGCCTCCCAGCAGGAAGGTTCCTCCTGCTACTAAAGCAGACGTCATTATCCCCCAAAGAAACAGTTGAGTCAGCCCAACAAAGGCAATACCAATAATTTTTCCCATCATCAAATCAAAAGGGCGTACCGAAGAAATCATCAATTCAACGATTCGATTCGTTTTTTCTTCCATTACTCCTTGCATCACCATCGATCCATATGCAACAATAAACATATAGACAATCAAGGTAAATACTAAACCAAGAGTAGAGGCGACCTCGGAAGACGATGCATTTTCACTTCCATCGGCGCTCCATTTGATGGTTTGTACACTGAAGTTGATTTTACTTTCATTTATGATCTCCCGCAGGTTTGGAATATCAAATGACGCCAGTTTTTCTTCCGCCAATTCTCTCGACAATGTTTGATTCACGAGGCGACTTAGCTCTCCGGGAATCTGTTTTTCGGAATAGAGGGTAGCCGCCTTCGGATTTTGGAGTAAATCGCCTGTTATATTCAGAAAAGCGATTATTTCCTTATTCTCACTATTTCGATAATCATCCAATGATTTGTCGCTATTTATAAATCGAAAATTTCCTGTGTCTTCGAATAAGGAAGCATATTTACCTGTTGTATCCATAATAGCTACGGTCTTTACTTCATCACTTCGGATAGAAGACAGCCACAAAGGCACAAAGGCTAATGCTGCAATCATAAAAGGCATCAAAAATGTAACCAGTAAAAATGATTTTTTACTTACACGTCTTAAATACTCTCTTCTTATAATAATTCCTATCTTATTCATACCTGTGTAGAATTAGTACCTGAAACGGTGTTAATAAAGATATCATTCATAGAAGGCAGTTCTTCGGTAAAAGATATTATTTCGTATGATTTGCTTAACTCTGTTATTATTTCCGAATTACTGGCTTCCGGTTTTTTCTGTATACGCATTTTTATTTCGCCGGCTTGAGTCTTTGCACTTAAAACCGAATAATAAGTAGAATCAAGGCTAAATATTCCTCCTTCCCAACGAAGCGTCACATTTAATGTATTTGACTTAAAACGGTTTCGTATTTCATTTACTCCACCGGAAAGTACTACCTCCGAACGATCTATTAAAGCTATTTCATCACATATTTCTTCTACCGACGCCATATTATGTGTTGAGAAGATGATGGTATGGCCTAAATATTTCAATTCTAATATTTCTTGTTTCAGACGGTCTGCATTAATAGGGTCAAAACCACTGAATGGTTCGTCGAATATTAATAATTCCGGTTTATGAATGACAGTGATGATAAATTGTATTTTCTGTTGCATCCCTTTGGAAAGTTCTTCCAGTTTACGATTCCACCAGGATGTGATTTCAAACTTGTCGAACCACTCCACCAGTCGCTTTTTAGCTTCCGGATACGATAATCCTTTTAAACGCGCCAGATAAATAGCCTGTTCTCCGACTTTCATTTTTTTATATAACCCCCTTTCTTCAGGCATATATCCGATGCGAAAAACATCTTCCGGCCTCGATTCCTGGCCATTAAAACGAATACTTCCACTGTCGGGAGCTGTAATACGATTGATAATACGGATGAGTGTGGTCTTTCCTGCCCCGTTAGGACCAAGCAGTCCGAAAATTTTTCCTGGCGGTACCTGAATATTCACTTTATTCAAGGCTAAATGCCCGGAAAATTGTTTAACTACATCTTCTGCTTCTAAAAAATACATACGCAGTTATATTACATTTTTAATATGATGCGCTCTCCTATTCTTTTGTTAAGCGCTATCTTTATTTCATTCAGTTCGTTTTGTTCTTTCATTAGAATTACTACTTGCTCTAAATCAGCCATTTTCTGTAATTCCTTTATTTTTAGGCCAATCTCATTTATTTGTTTACTAATGTGTGCTTCTTTGAAACCAAATACATCATGTAATATCATCTGATGAAGCAAATCCTCTTCTCTTTTTATCTCCTGGAATTTTGTATGATATTTACTAAGCTGATATTTTTCACTTATCAAATTGGCAGCCAGCTGACTTACATATGCATCCTGATGTGCCAGGAAATAACGGGATGCAACAAAATTATCCTCTTGACAGAATGTATCCGCTTCATCTAACATTTTCCGGTAAAGAGAATTTATAAAAGGCATCTCATCTTGTTCGAGTTCGGAACGGATATATTCAGCCACCCGAATGATAACTTTTTCGTTGGTTTCTTCATCCTCATATTCATATAATACTTTCTCTCCATATCGTACAACATAACGAAGGAGGACCAACTCCAGGTCTTCAAAAGGAGAACGCTCCGGCTGCTTGATATCAGGCGGTTGTTGTGCGACCGGGTCTTTTTCTATTACCGGAGAGAGGGTTGTTGTCTGTTTTTCATTATTTCGTAAATGTATTTTGTTTACTTCATTTAATAAAAGTCGCTCGTCAATTTCCATCATCGCGCTACATTCCCGAATGTATAAGGTTCGCGCAATCGTATCCGGAATAATCGCTACCGTGCGGATAATATCAGCTATTAATGACGACCGTTTTACCGGATCGTTTCCTGCTTCATCCAGCAATAATCGTGTTTTAAAACGAATAAAATCCGTTTCATTTTCTTTTACAAAATCAATAAACCGACTTGAATTATGTTTCCGGGCGAATGAATCCGGGTCTTCTCCATCGGGAAGCAAAACTACTTTTACATTTAATCCTTCTTCAAGCAATAAATCAATTCCCCTCAGGGCTGCTTTTATACCGGCAGCATCTCCATCATATAAAACAGTTATATTCTCGGTAAAACGATGAATCAATCGAATCTGTGGTTGCGTTAAAGCAGTTCCCGACGAAGCTACTACATTTTCAATTCCTGCCTGGTGCATGGATATCACATCCGTATATCCTTCTACCAAATAACATTTCTCTTCCTTTACAATGGCTTGTTTAGCAAAGAAAATACCATATAGCTCATTGCTCTTATGATAAACTTCACTTTCCGGAGAGTTGACATACTTGGCTGTTTTCTCATCCTTTTTCAGTATACGCCCGCCAAAAGCAACTACTTTCCCACTTAGAGAATGAACCGGAAACATCACACGTCCGCGGAACCGGTCGCTTACCGAACCATTTTCATAGGCTATAACTAATCCGGTTTTCTCCAGAAACTCTTTTCTATAGCCTGCCTGAATAGCTGCTTTATACAGAGCATCCCGCTCATCCAAGCTGTATCCTAATTGGAATTTCCTGATAATATCATCCCTGAAGCCTCTTTCTTTAAAATAACGCAACCCAATATTTACTCCATCTACATGTTCGTGCAACTGTGTGATAAAATATTTTTGAGCCCAATTATTAACAATCAGCATACTTTCACGGTCACTGCGTACTTGTTTCTCTTCATCCGTTAGTTCCCGTTCCTGTATATCGATATGATATTTCTTAGCCAGCAATCGAAGTGCATCGAAATAATCCAA
>JAISDJ010000309.1 GCA_031264865.1 Tannerellaceae bacterium
TTCTTTCAGTTTGATGTCCTCTGATGATGATCCGATTGAAATAAGAAAGTCTCCCGCTTCAACAACTCTTTTCATCTGTTGATTCCAAAGAGATAGTTCCTTCATCTCCAGTTTGAACGTTATCTTTTTTGTTTCACCTGCTTTTAGATGGACTCTCTGAAATCCTTTCAACTGTTTTTCGGGCATTATGACTGATGCAACCAAATCCTGTACATAAAGTTGGGGAACTTCATCACCATCTATATTCCCCGTATTCTTTAAATCAAAGGTTATTTCAACAGAAGAAGTACTCTCATTATCATGAATAACTATTTTAGTGTTACTATAATCAAAAGTTGTATAGCTGAGACCATGTCCAAAGCAATAAAGCGGACCGGAACTGCCGTCTATATAATTTCTTCTCTTACGGGGAGCATTGTAATAGACAGGAAGTTGTCCCACGGATTCCGGGATAGAAACAGACAGTCTTCCCGCCGGGTTGTATTTTCCGAATAAAATATCCGCTATCGCATTTCCTCCCTCTTGTCCCGGATACCAGGCGGTAAGAATAGAACCCACCTTTTTTTCCAATCCGGCAAGGTTAAGCGGCCTGCCTTCTATCAGTACGACAACGACAGGGGTTCCGGTATTAATCACGCCTTGCAGCAACTCCAATTGTTTACCCATTACGTCAAGAGATGACCTGTCATATCCTTCTCCGCTCTCCATATCGCTCAGGGTGTTCTTCTTCTCGGAAACGGATGCGGCTCCGGTATCTTCATATGCTGTTTCGAAATCTCTGGCGCTCGATCCCCCAAGTACGAGTATCGAAACGTCTGCATTCTTTGACGCTTCAATGGCTTCATTTATCGTTGTGTCGGTTGTGTCGCGAATAGAGCAGCCTTTTACATACGTAATTTTGATGTCTGCACCGGCAGCCTTTTTTATACCTTCCAGCACAGTAATAATATTATCTGTTTCCTGCGGAGCTGTATAGTCACCCAACTGGTTATACATGTTGTCTGCATTAGGGCCGATTACGGCCATATTTTTCCATGTGTTTTTTAATGGCAGGATATTATCTTCATTTTTTAGCAAAACAATGGATTCCCGTGCAACCTGCCGGGCCAGTTCTTTGTGTTCGGAAGACCTTATTTGTTCAGATGCTTTTACCGGATCGACATATGGATTTTCAAAAAGCCCCATTTCAAACTTTATTCTTAATACCCTCTTCACGGCCTGATCAATCGTGGCAACGTCTGTTAATCCCTGTTTAATAGCGTCGAACAAACGGGCATATCCTGCACCTCCCAAGTCTACATCTACGCCGGCATTTAAGGCTAATGATGCGGCTTCAGGCAAGGAACCTGCCTGCCGGTGGGAGGCAATCCCGCTTACTGCTCCTAAGTCAGAGACGAAAAAGCCATCAAAGCCCCATGTATTCCGAACGATATCCGTAAGCAAATAGTGATTTGATGTACAAGGAATTCCATCAATGGAATTATAAGACGTCATTATGGATAAGGCGCCTGTCTCGACAGCAACCTGAAAGGGAGAAAGAAAATGCTGAAAAAGTTCCCTCTCTCCAATCGTGGCATTGGCGCTATTATGCCCTCCTTCCGGAATACCGTAAGCGACAAAATGTTTCAGCGTAGATACAATATTTACGCCACTATTTATATTTTCGCCCTGAAAGCCTTTAACGATAGCGCGTCCCATTCCGGTTATCAGAAAAGGATCTTCTCCATAGGTTTCTTCCACCCGGGACCAGCGTGGCTCTCTTGCCACATCCAGAATCGGACCATATCCGATATGCGCCCCCTGCAATCTTGTTTCAGCAGCAATAGCCGTCGCCATTTTTTGTATCAAAGACGTATTCCAGGTGCTACTCTGTCCTAAAGATGTCGGGAAGACGGTCGTTCCTATAGCCATATGACCATGAGGGCATTCTTCTGCGAACAACAGGGGTATTCCCAATCGTGAATGTTCGACGGCATAACGTTGGATAGCATTCGTAGCTTCGGCAGACATACGCGGATTTAATCCGGTCCGCAACGTCTTTCTTGTCCATGGGTCAGCCCTTAAAGTGGCCCAAAGCATTCCGACATATTGTGTATCAACAGCCTCTTCCAACAGCTTACTTTGGCTTACTTCTTCCCCCGTTTTTGAATACATCTTCCAGCCTTGAAGACAAAGCAACTGACCTATTTTTTCTTCAATAGTCATTCTGCTTATCAGGTCCTGCACTCTTGCATCAACGGATAATGAGGCATTTTTGTAGGGTAAAATTACATTCTCCCCCACTTCAGGGATATGAGCGAATACTTCTAAACTACAAAGCAGAAATAACGTAAATAATAATACAAATATGTTTTTCATGTTTCTATATAATATAAAGTTTCATTATCTGAGAAAAACGGTAAAATACAGATGAATATCTGTATTTTACCTGATAAAATGCTGATTTAATAATCAGGGTTCTGTTCTAATGTTCCCTGGCTTAATAATATTTGATCTATATGGATTGGGAGCAAATAATCTTTGCTGTCTTTAAACAGTTTCCCTTTCTCAACATTATATGTTGACGCATAGGCCCTCATTATATCGCCAAATCTTTTTTGCCGTACCAAATCATCACGCCTCAATCCTTCCATCGCCAGTTCACGACGGCGTTCTTCCCAGATTATTACTCTGAGTTGCACCTTGTCTGTAACTGTAATGTCAGGAAGAGTAGACAACGGATTTGTTTCCGGAATATACACTTGTATGTCTCTTTTGGCGTCTACGGGATTAGAATTTCGGGCTCTTTCCCTTACTTTATTCAGATAAGTCAACGCTTCTTGTGATTTTCCATTTTCATTCAACACTTCGGCATACATTAAAAGTACATCGGCATATCTCAGAATGGCTACGTTATGACTAATATCCGACACATACGAGCCCCTTTCTGTTGTAGAAACAAATACTTTCCTATCGTGAAATTCATAGGGCGTGGCGGCCGAATTATTCTGGGTATAAGCGTCGCCCACAAAACGGTCTCCGGTACGAATAAACGTATACGTAATGCGCGGATCGTCTATATCAAATGCCGACAACAGGTCTTCTGTCGGAAGATGAAAGCCCCATCCTCCTTCATTAACTCTCGAAATCCATTGTGTCAATGCAAATCCGGTGTTACTGCCATTCCCACTTTTATATTGAATTTCAAAAATCGATTCAATACCATTTCTGTCTGCATAGTCGAAATTTGAATAAAATTCTTTATGCAGTTCATATTCTCCTGATTCAATGATTTGCTTCAATGCCTCTTCCGCGTCGGCATACTTATTCTGAAATAAAAAGGCTTTACCCATTAAAGCCCAAGCAGCGCCGGATGTAGCACGCCCCATACTTCCGGCATCATATTCGCTCCGTTTGGGTAAATTAGCCGCATCCCGCAAATCTGTTATAATTTGTTCAAAAACCGCCTCCTGGGTAGACCGGGGAATAAAGTACTCTTCACTTGATAACGTTGTTGTAATGACCGGAACTCCTCCGTATGTGGTGACAAGCATATAGTAAGACCATGCCCTCAGAAACTTTGCTTCTTTTACATACCTTTCCAATAAAGCTGGTTCGCCATTGGCTTCAGGCGCTTTTTCAATAACAATGTTACAACGATTAATTATGGTATAGAAAGATTGCCATCTGGTTCGGGCATAATCATTATCAGCCGTTACAACAAAGTTTTGCAAATCAAAACACTCCGGATCGTCGGCATCGCTCGATCCTCCTTTTAAAGCATCATCCGTGGTAACATCTCCAATAAATACAATCGTTTTATATAGACCTTTTGTTTGGTAATAACATTCCGTAAGAGCTTCCGATATCTCTTTCTCCGTTTTATAGAAGTTTTCATAGGTGGTTACTCCATAAACAGTTTTATCCAGTAAATCGGAACAGCTACTGCCCGCTATACAGAAGAGGCTTATTAGTGAATATTTTATTATAGTTTTCATATCGTTTTTTTTTAGAATGTAACATTAACTCCTACTGTCATTATCTTCGACGATGGATATCTTAGGGATTCGATGCCTAATGTAGTAACATCATCATTTGCCCCAACTTCAGGGTCCATTCCTTTGTATTTGGTAAAAGTAAGCAAATTTTGTCCGCCCAGATAAAATCTGCAGGAAGAGAACAGCTTGCTCTTACTAACAAAAGACTTAGGCAAGTTATAGCCTAATTGGATATTTTTCAGTCTTATATAAGAACCATCCTCTACATACCAGGAAGATGATCTGGCATTATTGTTCAGATCGCTTTGTGAGATTCTTGGATACGTTGTTTGATCGCCTTCCCGGCGCCAGGCATTCACATAAGCTTCCACAGGGGTATTGTCTGTGGAAGTGGCGAAACCTTTAAATAAATATTCATTCCACATATCATTCCCGAACGTTCCTGTAAAGGCTAAGCTTAAATCAAAATTTTTATACATCAAACTAACGTTCATGCCTAAAATCAAATCAGGATGCGGGTCTCCAATATATGTCCGGTCGTCTTCATTTATACTTCACGCGGTAAGGTTTTGTGCATTGCTATCCTCAAAGAATTGAAATTTTAGCGTTAATAGCTCGTTTAGTTCCACGACATATTTAGTGCTCACCTCTGCAAAAAACACTC